>CAIZCB010000118.1 GCA_903931355.1 uncultured Pseudomonadota bacterium | reverse complement strand
CTCAGGACGAACGGGATAGCCTTAACTTGCTTGCCAAATATCAAGATTTTATTTGCCTAATTGCCGATTTACTTTTGTTGTGGTGCTTAAAATAATAAAATTAATTATGTCTCATCTTTCGCATAATAATCAAAATCTTCAGTTTTTCTTAAATTCAATTTTGGCTCATAGCTAATCGCTTCTTGCTGTTCTTTAGCGGCTTTCTCTTCTAGCTCAGGTTTTTTACGCGCTTCGACCAGGAACTCTTTTAACCAAGCTTGTTCAATCACCGATGCCATATCCGCATCAGCTAAAATCACCGCATCATCAGGCAAGCTGCCAAACGATTTCGCGTCTTTTAAAGCTGCTAAACAAGCATCGTGATCGTTACTTAAAGCATACAAACAAGCCAAGTTATAAGCCGCACTGCCCTTTTGAATACTGCCCGCTTTTTCAAAAAACTGTTTAGCCATCGAGTACAGATATTGTTTTGAAGGCTCTTCAGCGCTTAAACGGGCTAATTCCATAAATGCCACGCCGCCATCAATCGCTGCACCTAAATAATTTGGCGCAGTCAGTAAGCAGAATGAAAATTTAGAAATCGCGTCTTCCAAAGTTTCGACTGCTTGTTCTTTAGGTTGAATTTCCGCTTCGTGCAATAAAGCAAAGCCCCAGTTATACAAGGCTTCGGAAACGATCAAATTGTCAGCGATTACAGTGGCAAAGCCTTGATAAGCGCCTTTATAAAGCTGCTCGGCCAGCGCGGCTTCGCTTTTACGGGCTTTTGCAACTTGCTTAACAGCCGCGTCTAAAGTGGATCGTTTGGTGAATGATGAAAGTAATGACATGAACAGCTCCCAATGCCTGAATAGTAGGGTTGCGATAAAATAGCCGTGAATACTACAACATCCCTTCAAAACCGGAAAATGTAAATGTCTGATGAATTAATCGCTTTGGAAAAAGCCAAAGTTAATCTGGAAACTTCGCAAATTGCTTGGAAAGAATTACAACGCTTTTTTGCCGCTGGCTTGGCGATTTCGGTCGCGGCTGAGTTGGATTTGGTCGAGGTGGCTTTTCAGTTTTCGGTCGACAATAAAAACCAGGTGGAACAATGGCTCCAAGCCGGTTTAGTCGCGCCGGTGGCCGATCAACAAGCCAGCGATTGGTATCAAAATGATAGTGAAGTGTGGGCAGTGGTGATTAGACCTTGGGTTTTGGTGCAGGGCTAATGGGCAATCTGTTTGCAGATATTCCCACCGATTTACCGGATGAGTTAATCCAAACTTTATTCAGCGCCAGCAATTTACGCATTGAACGCATCGTTTCCAAAGGCCATCGCAGCCCTGATGATTTTTGGTATGACCAAGCAGATGATGAATGGGTGTTGCTGTTACAAGGTGAAGCGCGGGTAAGCTTTGCTGATGCGGAATCGGTCACGCTGAAAAGTGGCGATTATTGGCTGATTAAAGCGCATTGTTTACATCGGGTTGAGTGGACAACGGACGACATGGAAACGGTTTGGTTGGCGGTGCATTTTCAATCTTGAACAACAATTACTCAGCCCAATATTGTTGATATCAACCACTTTTAACAACTTAGCAGCCGCTAATGATAAGCATCCTGCAATATCTGCTTAGCTGTATAACCTTGCTCCGCCAGCGCTTGGGCTTGTAATAATGACAAGCCCAAGCCATGCCCTACCCCAATGCCTTGAAAAGACCAAAGCGGCTGTTCAGGTAAGCGACTAATCGCATCGGGACAAGACGGTAACTTCAAGCTATTGCGAAATACTTCACAGCTAAGGGTTTCTTCGCTGTCGGCATATAGCAAATGCACAAAAATCTGTTGATCTTTGCGACGCTCACGACGAATCTCCAAAATCTGCGACTCTTTAAACGCTGTCGCAATCTGCTCTGTGCTTAACTGTTTTTGCCAAGCTTGATCGCCACCATTAGCAAATGACAACCAATTCAAATGCTGCCGCTGAGCCAACTGATCTAACCAAGCCAATAACTCAGCATTGATTTTGAGCGTAGCAAGTGGCTTTTTATCAACATCTTGACCTAAAAACACCATGCAATGGGTGGTGTCGCACAAGGCATTGGTTTCGATATGCCGATGATTGCCGTGTCTGGCATTCCAAGCCACCACGGCAATCATCGCTTCACGGGCTTGACCAGTTAACTGCTCGGCTTCGGCTGACACTACCGCTTCCACATAACTGGCTAAATCGGTTTCCAATACCAACGCTTTTTGATCGGCTGGCTGATAAAGCACACCATTAACACGGCGCTCGCTACGACTATTTTTGCTATTGGCAATGATTCGATATTGCCCACAAAGCGTGAAATGCGCTAATCCACTACTCAGCTCAGGACAATCGGCAATCGGCTGCCAACTGTCACGCGGCGCAGGCGTCAATAATCGCACCCGCACCGTTGCCCAGTTAACCGGATAACGCTGTTGCCAAGTTTTCAAGGATTTTGCGGCAGACGCCAAAATTGCCGCGCCTTTGGTTTCCGCTTGGCGAAATATCGCCAAATACACCGGATGCTCGGCAGGCCAAGCCAGCATTAAATACCCGACCAACACCTGACCTTTGGCGGTCGATACGGTGCCGGTTTTGCTTAATGCTTGGAGTCGCTGTAAGCCTTGTTTATCGGCCGGATTTTGCTTGGCTAAAGTAGAGCTTGGCGTAAAACCATTTTGGGTTAAACCGCGAAAATAATCGGGCTTGGCTAATAAAGCCGCCCGTAATGTAAACGCCAATTCCGGCAAATTAGCCTGAATTGGAAAACTGCCATCAGCCGCCCTTTCCCCCAGATAAACCCGCCAATCTTGAAGCTGTTGCGGATGATCAACAGCAAGATTGTGTTTAATTACTGATAACAGCAGATGATGTAACTCGCCTTGAACAGCGGCTTTGCGGTTCAGCAATTTCTCGGTATCGCTATTGGCTAATTCTTCCGCAATAGCCGCTGGCAAGGCTTGATTTAAAGCCGCGGCATAGGGAATTTTTAATAATGAACCCGGCGGAAATGCTTGATTTTGATCGCCACTGCTTTCCAGTATTCGCCCTGAGATTAAATTGATTAGCAGATAAGCACTGCTTGCGCTGGATTGCGGGGTATTTGCCAATAAAGTCTGTAGTTTTGCAGAAACGGTACAGGGTTGTGACGGCCAATCATTATCGACTAATAAACGCTGCAATAAACGCCTGTCACTACTATTCAGTTCAGCGCCTTGTTGAATATGATTTTTTAAGCCCTGTAATTCCGCTTCATCAGGCCAAGCGCCAGCGTCTACATGATTCAACTCACCACTAAAAACCATTGCCGCCGCTTCTTCGGCCCACAGCGGTAATTTGCCGCCACAACTGCGGTAGCTGACTTCATGAAAGATTTCATGGCGTAAATAGACTTTGACATCGAACGGCGGTGGCACTGGATAGCGCAAATAAATCGCCCCGGGCCGCCAAGCGCCAGCGTGTTGGCTACTAAAATCGCCAGCGGTTAAAGCCGGAAAAATTTTCAGCGGTTCGGCTTCGCTGGGAATTTGATAGCCTTGAGCGGCTAATTCGCTCAAGGCTAAATCAGCGGTTTTTTGCAATTCAACTTGCTGCGCCAGTGCGCCAAAAAACAACAGCGCCGCCCCCAAATCATATAAGCGAGCCTGCGCTGGTTTTGGCAATAAGCGCTTCAAAAACCAGCACCAGATAGCAAAAAACTCAGTGTGTAACATTGACCCGCAAAGCCGCTGTATTACCTTGCAGCGTTTCTTGATACATATCAACAACCGTTGCTGGTGGTATTACCGCAGAACCTGGGCGATTAACCCGCCAAACCTGATACAACTGGATTTCGCCAGCTTGCATCAATTTAGCCACTCGCTCAGTACGATCTGGATAACGCAAAGTTTGCTTAATCAACGCCCAATAGCTGTCGTCTTTCGGTTTCAGCTTGGCATCGGCCAAATAGGTTTGATCATTTTCCAGCGCTTCCGCCAATGACGGAATACCATCGTCAATCACCACAAACTCACTGCCTTGTTTAGACTGACTGTTATCGGCTAGACGTTTGACCTTGACTTCGCTGACCACCAAATCACCAAGCTTTAGGCTTTGCTGACTATCCAGCAACTCGTGGCCTTTAGGCGTAATCCGGTACAACTGCCGTTCAACGCTAAGCCCACTCGCTCTGGCAGTAAGATCAGCATAAGGCTGGCTAACACTCAAACTTGCGTTGGCTACATCGTCAGCTTTGAGATTACTAATCTGAATTTCAGATACATCGGCTTGCGCCTTAGCTAAATCAAATTGACCGACATAACCACCCGGAATGGCGGTTAAGCGTCCCAAAGGTTCAGCATTTTTTCCGCTGACGCTGAGCGCCGAGCTGTTCGACAGTTTGCTATGAGCCGCGGCTTCTTTGCTTAAAATGGCGCGCGCGTTAAAAATCACTTTTGCGGTTTCATAGGTCGATTGCCAATAGCCGTTTTCCTGACGTTCTAGCAATTGGCGTTTTAATTTAGCTTCCAGTGCCACAGGCAAGGCTTTCGCCAGCTCTAATTCGCCTAAACCAGCGGCAATTAAACTCGGTAAACCAAAGCGGAAACCCAGTTGCTGATACAAAGCTTGTGATTGATAACTAACAGGCTCAATGGTTTGCAATGCCTGCTGTAAGCGATTGATTAAATCCACCCGTAATTGCTGAGTATTGCCAAGCTGTTGGTTAAAGCTATGCCATTTCAACTTTTCATAGCATCTTAAAATACGCAATGCGGCAATCATTTCATGGGCTTTAGCCTGTGGATTAGCGGCAATGGTTTTCACATAGTTAGCTTGTTTTTCCCAAGGCGCGTTATAGCTGTTTCCACTGACCGCAAAACTACCGAGTACAAAATCATCAAATTGCGATTCAGGCAGCTGCTCAACATGGTTAGCCAACCAATCTTGGGCTTTACTAAACGCCATATCAGCACCAGATAGGTTAAGTTCTTTGGCGTAAGACAAAGCCTCCATCGCAATCAAAGTCACTGGCAGCGATGCTTCTGGCTCGTTCGGCCATAAACTGAAACCACCCTCTTCTTTCTGATTAGCTAATAGTTTACGAATCCCCACTTCAGCATTGCGTTGGGCTTTATCCAGTTTACTGATTAGCCCATCCCATTGAGTAGACTTGAGCTTGGCACGATTCAATAAATCCATTAACACCAAATTCGGAATCGTGCTGTGAGCTAATTGTTCGGTACAACCATAAGGATATT
>CAIZCB010000117.1 GCA_903931355.1 uncultured Pseudomonadota bacterium | reverse complement strand
GGGCGGAGTGGAAAAGATACACGGCAATTGTGGAAATTGCAGAGTTTTTTATCGGGTTATGAGAAAACTTTGCGTTCATGACCTGTTGTGGGTGTTTTTGTCACTCATCATTGAAATGGTTCAAATAGCCCAATTTTCTACCTGTAATTGCTGAACTCGCACGAATTCTCGCTCGTTGTTGGTCACTAATATCCAGCCTTCTGCTCTAGCATGTGCGGCCAGCCAAAGGTCGTTGTTACCGATGATCAGGCCTTTTTGTTGTAAATCAGCGCGAATTTGGCCGTAATGCTCACCAACGATGTCGTTGATAGGCGCGATTTGCATGGTCGAAGTAAGTTTGTTGATTACTTCAAGCGCCCGTTCTCGAGACTGGCTTTTTTCAGCGCCAAATCGTAACTCACCCAATGTCACGACTGACATCGCTAATTCTGCAGCTGTATGCTGACTAAATCGTTCCTTTACAGCAGGTGGGTTGTGCTTTGCTATGTAGATACAGATGTTTGTATCTAATAAATACTTTACGCTCATCAAAAAGATTCTCTTTGTTGTGGTTCAGAATCTGAGCGTCCATCTGCCATAAAATCTTCAGGTAATTGGCTTAAAGTATTAAAAATCGCCAATGCACTGTCGGCCTTTTCCCGAAGCACAATTTCGTCGCCACGACGAAAAATTTCAACTTTATCTGCTGTAAATCGAAATTCTTTGGGTAGTCTTACTGCTTGGCTGTTACCGGATTGAAATATGCGGGCGTAAGTCATAACGCCTCCTTTTTTCTGAAAGATATACTTTAAGTATATACATGATGACATCTAACGCAAGTTCTAAAAAATCCCTATTCAATGGTCGATTGATATGGTTAATGCTAGCCAACTAAATTCCTGTAAAAACTTACAACCAAGCCGCCAACCAAAGCCTTAAACGCAAACCTAATTCACTGGTATAGCCGGTAGTTGTGAAAACGATTTTACCGTTGCTGTCGGTGAAAAATACCGCTGGCACCGCGCTTACTCCGTAAGCATTGGCTATTAAGCCTTGTTGGTCGTTGACCACTTGCCAGCTTAATTGTTTGCTCTGTAAATACGCATTAACCTCAGCATCATCGCCCGAACGAAGCGCCACGCTTAATACTGGATAATCTGGGTTAATTGCTGAAATCGCGCTTTGCATCAAGCGACAGACACCGCACCATTCTGCCCAGAAATAAATCACTGCTGGCCCTTGGCTAACCGAGGTGAGGGCGGCTTGATTTTGCAATGTGGTTTGAGCAATTGCTGGTGGTGTGCCGGTGACTAAATGACTGCTACGCAAAAATTGACCAGCAAAAATAACCACGCTGAACAGTAAATACAATCCGTATTTTTTTAACATTAAAGTCCTTGCATAACCCGTGCGCCGTGTTGTTTAAGCCAATGGCGCTGTTGTTGATAATTTGGCAAATGTTCAGCGACTAACTGCCAAAACGCTGACGAATGATTTTTGTGTTTGATGTGGCATAACTCATGAACTACCACATATTCCAAAGCGGCAGCTGGCGCTAACATCAGTAACCAATTCAGATTAATGTCGTTATTTGGCCCACAACTTCCCCAGCGGCTTTTTTGGGTTTTAATCCGCAAACTGCGCGGATGTAAGCCAAAACGTGGCGCGTGTTTTTCAATCAATAACTGCGCTTGTAGTTGCGCTTGGCGTTTCATCCAAGCAGTTAAGGCGTGACGGATATTGTCCGAATGCTGCTCTGGCGCAAGGTTTAGCGGTAATTTGACCAGCAATTTGTCATCACTAGCGAGGTGATGGATTTTTAAAGTTTTGGCGGGATGGAAGCTCAGATTTAACAACAACTGGCTGTCTTGAAACGGCACCAAAATCCCATCCCGATATTCACTAGGAGCCAAACTATTGACGCTGGCTTTGTCCGCCACCCGTTGCACAGCCTGACGTAGCCAATCCTGATGTTGAGCGACAAAGGCTTTAATCTGCTTTTCTGAAATATGCGGCGGCGCAACCACTTCAATTTTGTCTGGCTTAACCACCAAACGGGTGTTTTTCGCCCGCGCGCTGCGGCGGATTTGATAATCAAAATTCATCAATTAAGCAGGCGGCTGATTAATCATATGAGTAGCTAATTGCTGCAATGATTCACGCAAATTAGCCCGTAAAGCTTGCGGCATCGGCACTTCGGCTAACGCTTTGTTCATGCACAACATCCATTGATCACGCTCCACTTCGCCAATTTTGAAGGGAAAATGCCGACGTCTAAGCATAGGATGACCAAATTCTTCGATAAACAAATTCGGCCCACCCAACCAGCCTGATAAATATTTAAACAATTTATCTTTGGCGGTGGTTAAGCTTTCGCCGTGAACAGCGCGAACCGCTTCGGCCTCCGGCAAAATGTCCATGTAAAAATAAAAACGATCAACGAGGCTGCGAACTGCGGTTTCGCCGCCCATTAATTGATAGGGAGTAGTCTCTGTCATTAGCTTTAAAGGTAAATTTGTATGATTGTTGGGTATACTAGGCGCTATCTATCATGCCTGATGGGAATTTAATCGGGCTTGATTAGTCTTAAAGGCTCAATTCTTTTTTGAGGACACATTATATGCGCTTAAATACTGCAACTGTTCGTTCTGACGCCAGCGTTTTGGCAACTAACAAGGTTTTGAAAAACACCTATCTATTGTTAGCGATGACTTTATTGTTCAGCGCAGGCACCGCAGCAGCGGCGATGGCTTTTGATTTACCGCATCCGGGTATCGTCGTCACTTTGGTAGGTTATTTTGGTTTGCTGTTTTTAACCAACCGTTTCAGCAATAGTGCCTTAGGTATTGTTTTCGTGTTTGCCTTGACGGGTTTTATGGGCATGACTTTAGGCCCAGTTTTAAATATGTATGTTAAAGCTTTCAGCAACGGCACAGAGTTGATCATGATGGCTTTGGGCGGTACTGGCGTGATGTTTTTAGGCTTGTCAGCTTACGCTTTAACTACCCGTAAAGATTTCAGCTTCATCACTGGCTTTTTGATGGTTGGTGTTTGGGTGGCTTTCTTTGCTGGTATCGCGGCATTAGTGTTTTCAATCCCGATGTTGTCATTAGCGGTTTCTGCCATGTTTATCGTCTTAATGTCGGGCATGATTTTGTTGCAAACCAGCCAAATCATTAACGGTGG
>CAIZCB010000116.1 GCA_903931355.1 uncultured Pseudomonadota bacterium | reverse complement strand
GTAGTGGTTTCGTATTCGAATCACAAGTTACCGGTGGTAACGTACCAAGAGAATACTGGCCAGCTGTTGAAAAAGGCTTCAAAGCCAGTATCGACAAAGGTGTATTGGCAGGTTTCCCTTGCTTAGACTTCAAAGTTATCTTGACCGACGGTGGCTTCCACGCAGTTGACTCATCATCAATCGCTTTCGAAATTGCTGCACGTGCTGCGTACCGTCAATCGGTGCCAAAAGCAGGTCCACAATTGCTTGAGCCAATCATGAAAGTTGACGTTTACACCCCTGACGCTCACGTAGGTGACGTTATCGGTGACTTAAACCGTCGTCGTGGCATGATCAAATCACAAGATCCAGGTGTAACTGGCGTCCGTATTAAAGCTGACGTTCCACTAAGCGACATGTTCGGCTACATCGGCGACTTGCGTACAATGACTTCAGGTCGTGGTCAGTTCTCTATGGAGTTCTCACACTACATCGCTTGCCCACGCAACGTAGCTGAGGAAGTTATTAAAGAAGTTAAAGAACGTAACAAGGATAAATAAGCAATCTTGATGCTTGCCAGTTCGCTGGCAAGCATTGTTGTTTATGTGAATCAAGCGCCAAGTGGCGCTTGATTCAACTCAAACGTGCCGTTGTGACGACGGCTACAGTACATTTACCTAACTTTTGGATTAACAATATGGCTTTTGTAGTCACCGAAAACTGTATCAAATGCAAATTTACTGACTGCGTTGACGTTTGCCCTGTCGATTGCTTTCATGAAGGCCCAAACTTTTTGGTAATCGATCCTGATGAATGTATCGATTGCACACTTTGCGAACCAGAATGCCCAGCTAACGCGATCCACGCTGAAGACGAGCTTCCAGAAGGTCAAGAGCACTTCGCAGAATTGAATGCTGAGTTGGCAAAACAATGGCCAGCTATCACAGAAGTAAAAGACGCATTACCAGACGCTGAAGAGTGGAACGGTAAGGCCGACAAGTTCGCTTTATTGGAAAGATAGATTAAAGAGGGTTTTAAGAAATCCGAGAAAGTACAGAAACCCGCATTCCGCAAGGCTTAGCGGGTTTTTTTTATGTCCAGTAAGGTGCAATAAAAACCAGTAACATCGAACAGTTTTCACAGTAGAATATGCAGTAACCCAAAAACGACCTACTGGAGTTACTGTAAATGGCTAAAGAGTTACTGCAAGACCCAGCAATAAAATCAGCAAAATCAAAGGCTAAGGACTACCGTTTAAATGATGGTGATGGCCTTTATCTAATCGTCAAAACATCAGGCGCTAAATGGTGGCGTTTCGATTACACCATCAACAGCAAACGAAAAACTTTAAGCGTTGGCACTTATCCAGATACCAGTTTGAAGTTAGCCAGAGAAAAAGCGGGTGACGCGAGAAAAAGTGTTGCTAAAGGCGTAGACCCTAGCGACGACAGAAAGCAGAAAAAAGAAACCGACAAAAAAACAATTGAGAATGCAAAACGGCAAGCATTAGGCTTAGCGGTTGATGGAAGCTTTGAAGATTTGGCGCGAAAGTGGCTTGATGCTGATGTTAAGCCCCACGTTAAGCTAAACACCTACAACACCAAGTTTGCACGGATGGCAATTTATGTTTGGCCGATTATTGGCAATATGCCAGCGAACGAGATTACTCATGCCGATGTATGCGACGTGATTTATTCGTTAAAAGATAGGGGCTTAATTCCGACTGCTCGAAATTTACGGGGCGAGATTAGCGCATGCTTTGAGTGGGGGCAGTTACAGCGACCGCAATTAGTTGTCAGCAACCCTACGCCAACAGCTAAAGCCATGAATTTTAAGCATGTGGTCAAACATCGTAGCGCGATTATCGACCCTAAAGAGTTCGGCCAATTATTACGGGATATTTACAGTTACGAAGGAACTTACATTGTTCAACAGGCTTTAAGATTAGCCCCGTTACTATTTCAACGACCTATCGAAACATCATCAATGCAATGGGCTGATGTAGATTTTGATGCTAGAGAATGGCGGCCGCATATTAGCAAAACTGACATCAATCACATTGTGCCGTTATCAAATCAGGCTATACAAATTTTGATTGATGTTAAGCGCATATCAGGATGGGGTGACTTTGTTTTTCCGTCAATGCGAAAGGACGGCAAGCCGATGAGCAACAAAAGCCTAAACCATGCGCTAGGAAGCCTAGGCTATAGTGGCGACAAAATAACCCCGCACGGATTCCGAACAACAGCCAGCACATTTTTGAATGAACAAGGATGGAGTCCAGACGCCATTGAAAGGCAGTTGGCGCATGTGCCGCGGGATAAGGTGCGGATGGCTTACAACCGCGCGGCATGGCTCGATGAACGCCGCCGCATGATGCAAAGCTGGGCGGATTATCTGGATAGCCTGCGAGCTGGCGCTCAAATTCTGAATTTTAAAAAGATTGGGTGAAAAATGGCACAAAGACCCGATGACCCTAGCGTATATGAAGACATTACAAATTTGTTAAGCGCCAATAGCTTTGAAGAATGTCGAGATGAAATTATTGTCATGCTTTCAGAGCGAGCATCAGCAAAACAAATACTTTTTTGGGCGGCTTGTCACTTTGAAGTACGTAAGGTTAACGAACGATTAGAAAAAGAATTCAATACATTTAATGCATATGCACCTTTAGCGATTATTTCAAAAGAACAGCGCAGATTAAGTGCGCTATGGCGTGAACACAAAAGCAAGGCTGGTAAAAAAGGTGGTAAACAGACAGCCTTGCAAGCCAAGGCAGAACGCGCAGAACGTGACGCCAAAATAAAAGCCAAAGCAGATGATCTAATCAATACTGGAACGGCTGAGCGTGACGTAAACAGTAAACTTGCACAGCAATTCGGGCTTACCAGACGGCGGATTTCGAGCATCAGAAAAACATTTTGAAATAAAGCGGAAATCAAGCAAGCCGCATTTCCTTTTACATCTATTTAATCGGTTTTTTTAAGTACAGGAAAAACCGAAATGATAGAAAGAGATAGTACACAATCCAAAAGAATCTTAAAAATTCCCGAAGTTAGTCAGCGGACGGCCCTGAGTAAGTCGAGTATTTACGATTTAATTAAGGCTGGACAATTCCCCAAGCAAATTAAGTTATCGGCTCGATCAGTTGGCTGGCTGGAAAGTGACGTTGACAACTGGCTTGATGCCCGTATTGCTGGCGAGGTGATTTGATGATTGCCACCACTAGACCAAGCAATAATCTAATGGCGGCTAACAGAATGATGCCGCTTAATTATACTAGCAAAGTGGATATTATCGACCAGTTCAAAAATGACATGGCCGCTAACGGTGTAATCATTCGAGAATCAATAATCGCAGACGGCAAACTTCACCGATACCACGTCGAAGGTGATAGTTCGGGTAGTAAAAATGCCGCCGTCATTCTGCACTTAGATGACAATCCAGCCGGATTCTATCAACACTTCAAAACAGGCGTTGTTCGTACATGGCGAGCCGATGGAACGCGTAAAGGCTTAAGTTATGCCGACAGACTGGCGATTGAATTGGCGCAGAAACAGCGCCAAGCCGAAATCTTAGAAACTCAACGGAAAGCCGCGATCAAGGCCGTCAATCTTTGGCGCGATGCTACCCCAGTAATCAGTCACCCGTATTTAGAACGAAAGCAGATACAGCCCCACCAATTAAGGATTAACCGAGCTGGCGCACTGTTAGTGCCGATTTATAACGACGCTGGCTTGATTGTTAATTTGCAGTTTATTAACGCTGATGGTTCAAAGCGTTTTCTATCAGGTGGACAAAAGCGCAGGTGCTTTAGCGTGATTGGCACGCACGCCAACAATGAAACAATCCTAATTGCCGAGGGATTGGCGACAGCTTGCAGTCTTAACGAACATTCTGACTTATTTACGGTTGTTGCGTTAGATGCTGGAAATTTACCTCCCGTGGCGCAGTGCTGGCGCCAGCTACGACCTAACGCGAAGATTGTTATCTGCGGCGACAATGACCTAAACGAAATCGGACAAACCAAGGCGCGAGAAGCCGCGTTAGCTTGCCAAGGAACCTACTTGATACCCGAAACAGTCGGCTGTGATTGGAACGATGTTTTGACCAATGGAGGCGCACTCAATGGATGAGTTAAATTTTCAAAACGCAGTTAATCCGCTTTTAGAAATGGATTACACAGCCACGGTTCAATATCTTGCAACACTATCATCAGCCGAATTCGACCGACTACGCAAAGAAACAGCCAAACGCTTTGGAGTAAGGCCAGCAACGCTTGATGCTGATGTTAAGTCAGCAAGAAAAACAACGGCCGCCAAAGGCTCGATGGAATCCGAAGCAGTGTCTTTATGGCGTGACGATGTAAACCCAGTTGACCTATTTAACGATGTTGTTAAGTGCGTTCAACGATTCATTATCTGCGAACCAGAAACAGCACAAGCGGCCGCTTTATGGGTTGGCATGACGTGGTTAATGGACGTGGTACAGGTTGCACCGTTGGCGGTAATTACTGCACCGGAAAAGCGCTGTGGTAAGTCACAAATGCTTTTTGTACTAGGGCGATTAGTCAAAAATCCCCAAATGGCGAGCAGTATTTCACCAGCCGCACTATTCAGGGTGATTGATAAATGGGAGCCCACTTTGTTACTTGATGAAGCTGATGCTTTTATGCGGGATAACGAAGAACTTAGAGGCTTAATCAATTGTGGTCACACCAGAGATAGCGCCTTTGTCGTTAGAGTGGTTGGTGATACGCATGAGCCTACCAAGTTCAATGCATGGAGCGCCAAAGCAATAAGTGGAATCGGTCACTTAGCAGAAACCATTATGGACAGGTCGGTAGTGTTGGAATTGCGCCGCAAAATGCCGCATGAAAATGTTGACCGTATACGCCACGCAGAGCCGGACTATTTCACGGTCTTAGCGTCAAAACTGGCTCGATTTGCAGACGATTACCGCGAAGTAATCAGGAAGTCACGGCCAAGCCTACCAGATGCTTTAAACGACCGCGCGCAGGATAACTGGGAGCCGTTACTGGCCATTGCCGATAGCATTGGTGGTCATTGGCCGGAAACAGCTAGAAAAGCGGCTCTTAAAATATCCGGTGATGACTCATCAAGCGTGAGTATTGGCGTTGAGTTGCTAAGTGATATTCAAGAGATTTTCGAGGCTAAGAAGATTAGCCGAATATCAACGGCCGACCTAGTGACTGCCTTATGTGAAGATGACGAAAAGCCGTGGGCTACTTTTAGCCGAGGCTACCCAATTAAAGCGGGTGCAATGTCTAAAAAGCTATCTGGTTATGGCATTAAGTCAAAAACCATACGCTTAGGCGTTATCACCAAAAAAGGATTTGAATTGTCTGATTTTCAAGAATCATTCGGCCGTTATTTATCAAAAAATAATTTTCCTAATACCCCTGTTTCAAGCGTCACACCGTCACAAACCACGGCTGGTGCGGGTTCCAGCGTTACGGCTAGTGAAAGTGTGACGGCACAAAACGTCACAAACGTAACAAATCCACAAAACCAAGCCAAGCCGGAATCAGTTCGCACAAATGTTACTGATAGCCGAAATGTTACGGATGAAAGCAATTGTGACGGCACACAAAACGCAAAGGTAACGCCACAGGCCACGGCTGGTGCGGGTTGTTACGGTGTAACGGATGAAACGGGGTATTCAGTAAAAAAAATAAATGATGAAGTTGCAGAAAAAAAATCTGATAGAGGGGTTATCTAATGAGCGCCCTAAACAAAGTTAGAAGTGCGGGTTTTACCGTGTCACTTGATGGCGATAATTTGCTAATCGAACCATTCAGCAGACTGCTACCAAGTCAGATTGATTTTCTGAAAATCAACAAATCAAAAATTATTGATGATCTGATTCAAGAACAAT
>CAIZCB010000115.1 GCA_903931355.1 uncultured Pseudomonadota bacterium | reverse complement strand
TTATTTATGGAAGTAGTGTTAGCGATAGTGGTATTAGCGGGTGCAGCTTGGTTTTTAAAAGAAAAACATCCAGAGCTATATAACCAATTAATCGCTAGTTTAAATAAGCCAAAAGCTGAAACTGATTCAAGCGAAACAACTACTTTTCGTCATCCTGGTATCAAGCCAACTTTAGGTAAAGTGGTAGTTGGTGAATCAAAATCATCAGCAACAGGCGAGCAAATTCCAGAAGATTCGACTTTAAGACGTCATTATCTGCAAGCGAAACAAGCGGCAGAACAGCAAGCGGCTCCAGTAGCAGTTGTTGTAGAAACAGCTCAAGTGACTGAAGCTCCTCAAGCAGTTGAAGCAGTTGAAGCAGTTGAAGTTGCAGAAGTTGCAGAAGTTGTTCCTGCTGCTGTTGAAGTAGTTGAACCAGTGGTTGTTGCTGAATCTAAACAGGCACAAAAATCGGCAATTCCAGAAGATTCTGCATTAAGAAGACATTATTTGAGCCAATTGAGTGCTGAGGTTGCGGCTTCTTTGCCAGCAAAACCCAGTGACTCAAGCTTGAAGCGTCATTACGAACAATTATTAGCGGCTAAATTGGCCGATGCTTTGAAATAATTGTTAGTGAATTTGGCGGATACCATCACGGTATCCGCCAAATTAGTTTTACTTGTTTAAAGCCTTAGCAAAGGCGTTGCTCATACTGTTTTGCAAAGCCGGTTGTGGCTTGGGTTTATTGACAGTTTTTTGCGGTTTCTCGCTACGGACAATATCGCCGCTATCAACATTTTTCTTCATACTCAGCGAAATCCGCTTTCTCTCGGCATCAACTTCCAGCACCCGCACTTTCACCATTTCACCGGTTTTCACCACGCTAAATGGGTCTTTGACGAACTCGTCTGACAAATGCGAAATATGCACCAAGCCATCTTGGTGAACGCCAATATCAACAAAGGCACCAAAGTTAGCTACGTTAGTCACTACGCCTTCCAGCGTCATGCCCGGTTCCAAATCGGTGATTTTTTCCACGCCTTCTTTAAATTGCACGCTTTTAAACTCAGGACGCGGGTCGCGGCCCGGTTTTTCTAATTCCTGCAAAATATCGCTAACGGTCGGTAAACCAAAACTCTCATTAGTGTAATTAGCCGGATTTAAACCGCGCAAAAAGCTACTTTGACCAATTAAATCGCGAATTGATTTGCCGGTATTATCGAGAATTGCATTCACCACCGGATAAGCCTCGGGATGCACAGATGAAGCATCGAGTGGATTGTCACCGTTCATAATCCGTAAAAATCCCGCCGCTTGTTCAAAAGCTTTTTCGCCTAAACGCGGGACTTTTTTCAATTGGCTACGATTCGCAAACGGGCCATTGGCATCGCGAAAATCGACGATGTTTTGACTGATGCTGCTGCTTAAACCTGATACCTGTTTCAGTAATTCCACCGAAGCAGTATTCACATCAACCCCGACCGCATTCACGCAATCCTCAACTACAGTGTTTAGCATTCGTGCCAATTGCACTTGGTTAACGTCATGTTGATATTGACCAACGCCGATGGATTTCGGATCGATTTTCACCAATTCCGCCAATGGATCTTGCAAGCGGCGAGCAATCGATACCGCGCCACGCAACGATACATCCAGATTTGGAAATTCTTTTGCCGCTAATTCTGATGCCGAATACACCGAAGCACCGGCTTCCGAGACCATGATTTTTTGAATCGGTAAATCTTTATGCTGCTTCATCAAATCAGCGACCAATTGATCAGTTTCTCTTGATGCAGTGCCGTTGCCGATACTCACCAATGACACTTGATGTTGCTTAATCAATTTCGCCAAAGTCGCAATCGATTGATCCCATTGATTTTTAGGCTGATGCGGGTAAACCGTGTCGGTGGCTAATACTTTGCCGGTGGCATCGACGACCGCGACTTTAACCCCAGTACGAATCCCCGGATCAAGGCCCATTGTCGCTTTGTGACCGGCTGGCGCGGCTAATAATAAATCGCGCAAATTGCTGGCAAATACTCGAATCGCTTCTAACTCGGCTGCTTCACGCAAACGCAGTTTTAAGTCCATGTCGATACGGGTAAACAGTTTGATTTTCCAAGCAAAACGGGCGGTTTCCGTTAACCAAATTTCAGCCGGTTTGCTGCTAGTGCTATTGATTTGTAAGCGTTGGCAAACAAATTGAGCGCAAAGTTGATGTTCGTCTTGATCTTGCTCAGCCGGTTTTAAACTCAAACTTAGCAAATCTTCATTGCGGCCACGGAATAAGGCCAACGCACGATGAGAAGGGATTTTGTTAATCGCTTCGCTGTATTCAAAATAATCTTTAAATTTAGCCGCTTCGGCTTCTTTGCCACTCACCAAACTGGCTTGCAAAATGCCTTTGCTCCAAACCCGTTCGCGTAATTCAGTCAGCAATTCAGCGTCTTCAGAAATGCGTTCCATGATGATTTGCCGCGCACCATCCAAAGCTGCTGCGACATCAGCCACGCCTTTATCAGCATCGATATAAGCCAGTGCTGCTTGGTCAGGAATCAAATCACGATTTTCCAACAGGGCATCGGCCAACGGCTCTAAACCGGCTTCGCGAGCGATTTGGGCTTTGGTACGGCGTTTGGGTTTGTACGGTAGGTATAAATCTTCCAGTAAGGTTTTGGTCTCGGCATCGATAATTGCCAGCTCCAATTCAGGAGTTAGTTTGCCTTGACTGCGGATGCTATCCAGAATCGTTTCGCGGCGGGCATTCAGTTCGCGCAGATAAACCAGTCGTTCTTCTAAATGCCGTAATTGCGTGTCATCAAGGCCACCGGTGACTTCTTTTCGATAACGGGCGATAAACGGGACGGTAGCGCCTTCGTCTAACAAAGCCACAGCAGCGGTGACTTGTTGAGGGTTAACGGCTAATTCTTGGGCAATGCGTTGAATAACATCCATTTGTTCGATCGATTCAAGTTTAGGAAGCTGGCTATTCTACCAGTTGCGCTGCTTAAGTGATGTTGGTGGAGTAGTTCGATACAATGCGGCTTAATTTCAATCGCTTTTAAATGTTTAACTATGACTCAATCAATTTTGTATGCGCTGGATTTCGACGGTGTGATTTGTGATAGCGCGGTGGAAACCGGTATTACTGGCTGGAAGGCCGCCAGCCAGATTTGGTCGGATATGCAAGGCCCAGCGCCTTCGGTATTAATTGAACAATTCCGCTTGTTAAGACCGATTATCGAAACGGGTTATGAAGCAATTTTAGCGATGCGTTTATTGCATTTGGGCAATAGCGTAGACAGTATTTACAGCAGCTATGCCGATAAAACTCAGGCTTTGTTAGCTCAAGCGCAAGTGACTACCGATGATTTAAAAAAATTGTTCGGCCAAACCCGTGATACTTGGATTGCCGATGATTTAGCCGATTGGGTAGCGATGAATCCTTTATTTGCTGGGGTTGCCGAGAAATTACAGCAATTAGGTCAACGCCATTCATGGTTGATTATCACCACTAAACAAGAGCGTTTTGTTAAACAAATCTTGCAAGCCAATGCGATTGAATTAGCCGACCAAGCTATTTATGGCTTGGATCGCAATTTAAGCAAAGTGGAAGTGTTGAAAAATCTGTTAAATCAACAACCCGAGCAAGCTATTTATTTTGTTGAAGACCGTTTGCCGACCTTATTAAACGTGGCGAAACAGCCGGAATTAGCCAGTGTTAAGTTGATTTTTGCTTTGTGGGGTTACAACACCGAGGCAGATAAAGCCTTAGCTGCTGAGCAAGGCTTGTTATCGCAGGGGTTGAATCAGTTTTTAATCGACTGAGAATAATCGGCTGTTTGGTTTACCGGTTTGGCTGGCTCTGGTATATTCGCCCCCAGTATTTAATCGGTTATCGTATTGTTTTATAAAAATAATTAAAAAAAAGGAGAGGGGTATGGCTGAGTTGATTTTTATCGCAACCACCATTTTTGTCGCTTACGTGATATTCACTGTTACTGACGATAAAAAAACTAAATCAGAACCAAACAAAACGGAAGCGGCTAAACCAGCGTTAGTCGCTGAGCCGGTTGAAGTTAAAGTTGAAGTAAAAGCCGAAAAGCCTGCCGCGCCAGCGCCAGCAAAAGCTAAACCAGCCACCGCTAAAGCAGTTGCGGCAAAACCTGCAGCAAAAGCAGCAAAACCTAAAGCAGCTGCTAAACCCAAAGCCGCTGTTGCAGCGGCACCAGTAGCCACCACTGCAGTTCCTAGTGATAGCTTGAGAAATCCTAAAACCGGTGAAGTCGTCAAAATTCCTAACAGCTATGCCTTTGCTAAACGGTGGCTAAAAGACGCATTAGTCGAAGAAGGTTTGCTAGACAAAATTTACAAAAATAACGAATTAGATAATGAAGCCAATGCCAAAATTCAGGCGGCTATCGAACAGTTAAAACAAATGGCTAAATACCATTAAGCGTTTTGCGAGAGGCGATTAATTTCGTCTCTCGCTTTCTAACAAATCTTGCTTTCAACCTTCTAGTCTTTAATTGCTCAAACAAAAATTTGTTAAATGGAAAATTACCAGACGTTTTTTGTTTTTGCTAGTCAGCTAAGGCTTTCCCGTTCGTCCTGAGCTTGTCGAAGGATGAACGGGAAAGCCGAGTTGGTCCCAATCATCGCCGATCATGCTACGACAAGCTCAGCACGAACGGCTTAGGCAGCAAAAAGATTGATAGGCTCCATTTTTTAACCATTACCGTTTACAGGTCGCTTTGATACAAGCCATCATCGACCGCTTTAATTGCTAACAACGCCTTTGGGCGCATTAATTAAATGAACATTCACGAATATCAAGCCAAACAATTGTTTAGGGATTTTGCTATCCCTGTGCCACGCGGTGCGGTGGCCGAATCTGCTCAACAAGCTATGCACGCAGCTGAATCGATTGCCGCTGCCAGTTGGGTGATCAAAGCCCAAATTCACGCTGGTGCTCGCGGTAAAGCCGGTGGCGTTAAGGTTGCCGATAGTTTTGAACAAGTCAAAAGCATTGCTCACCAAATGTTGGGTACCCAGTTAGTCACTCATCAAACTGATAGCGCTGGTTTGCCAGTCAACAGTGTTTTAGTCGAAGAGGTGTCAGCGATTAAAGACGAGTTTTATCTCAGTTTATTAGTGGATCGCGAAACCGAACGCTTGATGTTTATTGCTTCGGCTGCGGGTGGCATGGATATTGAAGCGGTTGCCGCTGAAACACCGGAGAAAATTGTTCGGGTGCCTGTGCATCCTGCGGCGGGTTTACAAGCGTATCAAGCTCGTCAAATTGGCGCGGCGTTAGGTTTGGATAAAGACCAACAAAAACAGTTATTGCCGATTTTAAATGGCATTTATCAACTGTTTTTAGCCAAAGACGCCAGCCAAATCGAAATCAATCCTTTAATCAGCACCACCCAAGGCCAATTAGTCGCCTTGGATGCCAAAATCAATTTTGATGA
>CAIZCB010000114.1 GCA_903931355.1 uncultured Pseudomonadota bacterium | reverse complement strand
TCACCGTGTTGCAGAAATTAAAATTGGCCAAACCAAACGCCAAGAAATTAGCGAACTATTTGGCTCACCTTGGCGCACCGGTATGGAAGATGGCCGCCCAACTTGGACTTATGGCATTTACAAATACGCATTATTTGGTGGCAACGACTCACAAGATTTATTGATCCGCTTCGACCCACAAGGCATCGTTCGTTCTTATACCTTTAACTCAACTCGCAAATAATTAACTATTTGCCTGTTGTGCGTTCAACGCTGTTAATTCCGCTGTTACTGCTTACTTTTAGCGTAACAGCGGAAACATCACCAAAAAATTCAGCCACTGTCAGCCAGCCTAAACCGGTTTTATTACTGCAAACTGGCGACAAAACCCGTCCCGAATTTTTCATTCGCAATATTTATCCTTGTCCACTAGAAGTCGCGATTGACTGGGGCAAACACGATAATGTCAGCGCTGAACCCGATCTACCCAATCGCTTTGTTGTCGCCAGTGGCGATTCACCCGCCTTATTCAAAGTCACCCCAGACCAACCTCGCAAAAGTACCCAGTTCAGCCTCAGCTATCGCTACATCTTCGGCAGACCATTAACCAACTATCAAAGCACCTATCTTTATCAGCCACCTATTGCCCCCAAAACCAAATTTCGGATTTCGCAAGCCTTCGATGGCAAATTCAGCCACACCGACGCCCAAAACCGTTATGCAGTGGATATATCTATGCCTTTAGACACACCAGTTTATGCGGCACGAGCTGGCATTGTGATTGATGTAAAAGACAGCTACAGCGATCACGGCAAACAAACCGAACTCGCCAGCAAAGCCAATAGCATCCGCATCTTGCACGACGACAGCTCAATGGCCGTATACGCCCATTTGGCCTTAGACAAAGCCCAAGTTAAAGCAGGTATGTCGGTCGCAGCGGGACAATTGATCGCTTATTCCGGTAACACCGGCTACAGCTCAGGCCCACATTTACATTTTGCGGTGCAAATTAATCAAGGGATGGAATTGGTATCGGTGCCGTTTGAGTTTGCAGATGGCGAACAGAAGGGGGGTGAACCGAAGTTTGGTGAATGGTTGGTAGGGATACGAGAATCATTAATAGGTCAAAAGCCAAAGTAAGACTTTTTAAAAGTTTTTAAAAGTTATTTTTTAGTTTACACTTACCACATCCAGCCCTTAGCAGTAAGCCTATCGAATAATCCATGATATGCCGACCCTCTGGGCTTTTTTTTGCCTTTTGTTTAATATCAAACATGAAAACCGTCATCCTGATTGATGGAGCGTTCTTTATAAAACGCTTCCGAAAATTCAATCCTTTGCACGCGACTGATGCTAAAAGAGCCGCCCAACTTGCTTGTCGATTTGCGTTACTTCATTTGCGAGAAAAAAGTCGCAACAACAGCAAACATGATAATGAACTCTATCGGATATTTTTCTACGACTGCCCACCGTTAGAAAAGAAAATGCACAATCCGATTGATAAAAAATGTGTCGATTTTTCAAAGTCAGATGAAGCCTTGTTTAGGCATGAATTACATAATGAATTGCGAAAAAAGCGCAAAGTTGCTTTACGACTTGGCCGCATTGCGCCTGATGTGGCATGGGGTTTTAAACCAGCAATCACCGAAAAACTTCTAAAAGGACAATTGACCATAGCCGAGTTAACACCTGACGATGTTGTACCGAACTTTAGACAAAAAGGCGTTGATATGCGAATTGGTTTAGATATTACATCGATCGCCCTTAAAAAACAGGCTGAGCGAATTGTCTTAATCTCTGGCGATTCTGATTTTGTACCTGCCGCAAAGTTTGCTCGAAGGGAAGGGATTGATTTTATTCTGGACCCGATGTGGCAAAGTATTCCTAGCGATTTATTTGAGCATATCGATGGTTTGAGATCGACATGTCCTCACCCTAAAAAATAGCAATTACCAAAATTTCTTAACACCAACTAACAAATTCTCGGCAACTGCTCACCAACCGGCCAATCCACCATCCGCCGCCCGCCAAACGCGGTGGTCATTTGCACGAAACAAAGCGGGTCGGTGATGACTTCGCCGATGATGGCGGCATCTTGGCCTAAGGGATGTTGACGCATCGCATTCAGCAACCTCTCTGCCGCATCAGCCTCACAAATACAAACCAACTTCCCTTCATTAGCGACCAGCAAAGGATCAAGCCCAAGAATTTCACAGGCGGCTTTGACTTCGGCTTTCACTGGAATTTTGGCTTCATCAATCACCATTCCAACCGCCGATTGTTGCGCTAATTCATTTAGCACCGTCGCCAAGCCGCCTCGGGTTGGATCGCGCAAACAGCGAATGGCGTTGGGAGCGACTGCCAGCATTTCAGCAACTAGACCATGAAGCGCCGCTGAATCGGAAACAATCGCGGTTTCAAAATGCAGATTTTCGCGTCCAGCCATGATGGCAATACCATGATCGCCTAAGCTGCCGCTGACTAAAATCTTACAGCCGGCTTCGGCACGTTCAGAAGAAATCGCTATACCATCAGCCACCACACCAACTCCCGTGGTGGTGATAAACACGCCATCGCCTTTACCGCGTTCGACCACTTTGGTATCGCCGGTAATGATAGGCACGCCAGCTTTATTGGCAGCATAAGCCATGCTAATAACGATTTTTTCTAAATCGGCCAGCGGTAAACCTTCTTCGAGAATAAAGCCCGCGGCTAAATACAAAGGTTTCGCGCCAGACATGGCGACATCGTTAATGGTGCCATGCACGGCTAATGAGCCAATATCGCCACCAGGGAAAAACAACGGGGAAATCACATGGCCATCGGTGCTAATCACTAAACGGCCTGCAGGCGGGGTGAATAAGGCTTGATCGTTGCGCTGGCTGAGCAGCTGATTGTCGAAGTGTTTGATGAACAGGGAATCAATCAATTGCGCCATCGCCCGTCCGCCACCACCGTGGCTGAGGTCTATTTTGCCATTGATTAAATCCAGCGGGGCAGAGTAGCGTGGGTTCACAGCAGGTAAGTTGCGAGATGCCATCTCCACCAAGGTGAAGATGGCTGTCTGATTTAACGAACTTCGTTAACGGTTTGTTCCAGTTCTTCACGGCTAAGGTGACGAACGTCTTTGCCTTTGACCATGTAAATCACGTGTTCACAGACATTACAGCTATGGTCGCCAATACGCTCCAAGGCTCTTGCTGTCCACAACATATCCAAAGCGCGAGTGATGTTTCTTGGGTTTTCCATCATTTGGGTAATCAATTGACGGGTGATGCTGGTGTATTCACGATCCACTTTGGCATCTTGACCCGTGATTGCAATCACTTCTTCAATGTCAGTGCGAGCATAAGCATCTAAAGCGCCGTTGAGCATTTCCTTGACCATTTCCAGCAAATGCTCGATTTCGTAGTATTTATCTTGGTAAAAATCCGCACCTTCTAAACGCATGGTCATTTTAGCGATTCGTGCCGCTTCGTCACCAATACGCTCTAAATCGGTAATGATTTTGATGGTGGCGATTAGCATCCGCAAATCGAACGCCGCCGGCTGGCGTTTGGCCATAATTTCAGTGCAGTCATGGTCAATGTTTTTTTCTAAATCATTAACCAGTTGATCTTGTTGCACCACTTTCTCGGCGCTTTCCATGTCAAATCCCATGAAAGCCTTGGTCGCCAAATCCACTTGTTGCTCAACCAAGCCGCCCATCGCCAACACTTTGTTACGAATGTCTTCCATTTCCTCGTTAAATTGACGAGAAATATGCTGTTTGATTTTGTTGTTATCC
>CAIZCB010000113.1 GCA_903931355.1 uncultured Pseudomonadota bacterium | reverse complement strand
GTGATCAGAACTCATTTATTGCCGGAAGATACCGATAATCCTGAATTGAATAAATTTGCAGTAGAAATGAACCCGCAGCTAAAACAAATTGTCGAGTTTGCTGCTGAACATTAACCTTATAAACCTTGATTGCCTTATGAAAAAAACCTTGCTTTCTACCCTTGCCGCTGTTGCTTTATTGTCTGGTTGCGCAACAACCCAAGAAACCAGCTCTGCTGACAGCCAAGCGACCGAAACTAAAGCCTTAGTTAACGATTTTCCGACCCGTGATCGGGTTGATTATGTGTTGGAGTGTGTGGCTAAACATGGCGGTTTAACTTATATCAATCAATACGCTTGTGGCTGCAAAATTGACAAAATTGCCGAAAAATTGAGCTTTGAAGAATACGATGCAGCGAGAACTTTTGGTCAAATGCAAAAAACTCCCGGTGAAGCCGGCGCTGCTTTCCGTGATCCACAACAATCAAAAGATTTACGCGCAAAATTAAAAGAGGCTGAAGCGGCGGCTGAAAAAGCCTGTTTCGTCCAATAATCTTAAGAATCACTAGGGCGGCGAATACCGCCCTTCTTTTAGCCTATTTAATTGTTCCGATGTTTAAAACCCTTGCATCTTTACCTAATGCAAAACTGCGATTAACTATCTTGGTTTTGCTGACTTTAAATTCATTGCTTTATGCCTTAATGGGTAGCTTTATCAGCGCGATTGATTCGTTTGCTTGGTTAGCCTTATTGCTGTCTTTTGAATTAGAAACCGCCGCTGCACCTTTACCGTTTGATGACAGCCGTTTACATCAAATTCGCAATGGTTTAATCGCAGTTATTGTTATCGTTACCTTAGGCTACCTATTCACCGGCGACATTTTGAACCTAATCAATTCTGGACTTTGGCTCGGTTTATTGGCTTTATTAGAGATCGAAGTGCGTGATTCCAATAAAGTCGTAGAAAATCGCATGAAATTCGTAACGGCATCTTTTGTGATATTTACTGGATTAATCGCCATGGTCGTCGCTTGGGGATGGATGGGCAGTTGGCTGGATGCGTTTAATGCGGGTTTGTGGATTTTTGCCTTTGCTTTGATCGAGGTAGATATTTTTCGTTTTCTGCGACTTCGCTAATTTGCCGAAACGTCAGATTGATACGCGCTTGTTTCGGCTTGCGCGTTTTCGGCAATTCATGTCGCCAATGATGCTGTAACTCGCCGGCCATAACCAGTAAATCACCGTTACTTAATTCAATATCGAGTTTGTAATCGCTTTCAGGATGCCGAAACCTCAGCAACCGTGTTTCGCCAAAGCTCAAGGAAGCAATGGTCGGATTCTTTCCAAGTTCTTTTTCATCATCAGCATGACAACCCATTGAATCACGTCCATCGCGATACAAATTGGCTAACACGCTGTTAAAGGCTTGCTGACACACCACTTCAAGGTCTGTTCGTAAATTTGCTAATAACGGCGTCCAAGGCAATGGCTGATGCGTCACCCCTGAATAACGATAACTAGCCTGCGAATCGCCGTACCAAGCCATTAATCTTGGCACCGTCAACCAACGACCATAAATAAACAATTGTTCTGATTGCCATTCAAGGCCCGCATGTAACTGTCGATAAATGTCGTCAGCATCGGTTTGAGCATAAAAAGCTTTTACACAATGCAACTGCCCATCAAATGGTGCTAAATTTTTAGCTTGTTGAAATTTAGTGATCATTAAAAGTGATTACTTTTCATTATGTTATTCAAATAATTTAAAGTGTTTTACCTTATTAACCTTACTTAAGCCACGCTTAACAGCTTGACAAATTTTTGCCAGCATAGAAACTAGCGGCTTGTTTAGAAACTCGAGCAACTGCTTTGAACGACATTCCACTGAGTATGCTTTTTAGCATATTAGCTGCTTTATTAATTATTTCAGCTTTCTTTTCTGGCTCTGAAACTGCACTGATGACGCTGAATCGTTATCGCTTACAGCACTTAGTTAAGAAAAAACATCGCGGCGCGGTTAAAACCCATCAGTTGCTCAAACGTCCCGATAGACTGATTGGTCTGATTTTACTCGGCAATAATTTTGTCAATATTCTCGCTTCTTCTCTAGCTACGGTAATCGCTATTCGCATCGGTGGTGACGAGGCAATCGCCCCTGCCACGGCATTATTAACCATCGTAGTGCTGATTTTTTCTGAAGTCACCCCAAAAACCTTAGGCGCAATCAAGCCAGAAATGTTGGCGTTTTTATCAGCTTGGATTTACGTCCCGCTACTCAAACTGTTCTATCCGATTGTTTGGATTGTTAATTTAATCTCTGGCCTAATTTTGCGGATTTTTGGGATTAACACCAAAAAAACTAAAAGCGAAACCCTGAATAAAGAGGAATTAAAGAGCATTGTTTCCGATGCCAATCATTTAATGCCTAGCCGTTATCAAAAAATGCTGTTGAGTATTTTGGATTTGGAATCGGCCAGCGTCGAAGACATCATGACCCATCGCAATGATATTGTTGGGATTGATTTAGAAGACTCTATCGAAGAAATCATCGAACAATTGCAAAACAGCCCGCATACCCGCCTACCCGTTTACAAAAAGAATATTGATAGAGTAATTGGCTTCATTCATTTACGAACCATTTTGTCGCAAATTCATCAGGGCGATTTTGATAAACAAAACATCACCGACAGTCTGATTAAGCCATTTTTCATCCCCGTTACCACCTCTATCCATAGCCAGATGCAAATTTTCAAAGCTGAAAAACTGCGAATTGGTTTAGTGGTCGATGAATACGGCGATGTACAAGGTTTGGTGACTTTGGATGATTTGATTCAGGAAATTGTCGGTGAATTTATTACCGAAGAACCCAGTATTAATCAGCAAAAAGACGGCAGCTTTTTGATTGATGCTAGTGTCACGGTTAGAGAATTGAATCGTTTAATGCAATGGGAACTGCCCACTGAAGGCCCGAAAACCTTGAATGGGCTGATTATCGAATACCTAGAAACTATTCCAAAATCTGGTACCAGCATTAAGCTGTATGGTCATATTTTGGAGATTGTTAAGTGTGATGAAAACACGGTCAAACAGGTTAAATACCAACTTTTAACGGCGAACTAATTCAAGCAGTTTCAAGCTTAGTGAGCGCAGTAAAGTCCAGATGTAGATAGCCGATTGCTTTGAAACTTGCCGAACTTTCTGACTGTTTTCAACCAAATTCACCGGCCTATCTCGAACCAAGCCTTTGCGCTGTAACCAGTAGTAAATGCCGCTGATATACAAAATCAACGGCATTAAGCCTACCAAAAACCAAATCAAGCGCCCCAACTCGCCAAACGCTTCACCGGTATGTAACGGCCAAAGCCAGACGGTAAAGGTTTGTGCAGCGGTAAATTTGCTGGGATTACGCACATCGCGAATTTGCCCGCTCCAACGATCCACCCAAACTGTAGTAATTGGGTGATGCTGATTGATTTCATTGCGTTGCCGCAGATTAATTCGATAAGTCCCTGTGTCACCTAATGGCGTAGAAACACGACGCACCTCGGATTGCGAAAACGGCCCACGCGCGACTAAGACCGCTTCGGTTAAGCTAATCGGCCTGTCGTTGGGAATTGCGGTACTTCGCACATTAGGTCCTTCATCACCATGCCCCATCCCAGAAGAGGCGGTTAAGGCTTCTATTAACGGCGGATAGGCTAAATGAAAACCAGTAAAGGCTAGCAACAGTAAAAACACTGAAGACAACAAGCCTAGCCAGCGGTGTAAATCGATTAGTAATCGACTCAGACCACCGTTAAAACGCAATTTAAATGCTTGTCGCCAACCTGAGCGAGGCCACCATAAATACAAACCACTGCTCACCGATAAAATTAACAATACAGCCAACACTGCGACTAAATCGCGTCCCGTGGCCTCTAATCTTAATTGGGTATGTAAATCCAGTAGCCAAGTGGTTAGGGTTTGCCCCCAGAAGCGATTTTCAATCACTTCACCCGTGTAAGGGTTAACAGCCACCATTAATGGCGCATAAAAAGCATCGACAGTTTCACGGGGTTTTTCAAACCAAGCGGTGATTACTTGATCAGGTTTGCGGGGAAGTTCCAAAGTCCAAACCCCATGCCGTTCAGGATGGGCTTGACGCACTGAGGCAATAATTTTATCGAGTGATAAAGGTGCTGTTTGTGAAGTGCTGATAATTTGTTGTGGATTAAACAAATTATCTAATTCTTGGCGATAAACGCTAAGACTACCGGTTAAGCCTTGCAAGGCAAACAATAACCCTAAGCTCAATGCCAGATAAAGATGGATTTTTAACCAAACAGATCGGGCAAATAAATGCCGAATAGAAATAGACATAACGAAAACAAAAACTCGGTGAACACAAATAGGCATTCTACCTGTATGACCCTAATTGGAAACAATCTTGATTCTTAAAACCGGATTGCTATCAACTGCTATTAGCAAATTCGCTATGCAAAAACTGAGTTTTTTTAATTAAGATTAGGGCTACGCCAAGCCTCAGTGACGATACCTAAGACTTCGAGAATAAATAGCCTGCCGAATTGAAAAGCAGCAATACTAATTAGGCCAACCGATACTACTGCTACTGACGCCATCATTACAAATTTCATTTTGTACCTCTAAAAAGCATAGAACTGAGTTTAATTTGCATCAATTGATACAAAGTTAAGCCAATTCTGATCGATTTTTTTCAAAACTCAAGTTGTTAATAAACAACTTAAGTTGCTGTAATTCAAGACCAATCTAATTTTCAACCAGTTAACTAGCTTTGTTAAAGCGAAGTAACGATTTTAAATTGCGAAATAGGTGGTTTTTATAGTGGTTATTATTCAGATTTTTTACTGTATTAATTGCAGTCATTTTGGCGATAGCAGAATCGGTGATAAAGCTTGAATCCTCAAGCTTTATCACCTAAGGCCTTTACTTAGCCGCTTTCAAATGCACAACCGCATCTTCAGCCGCCTTTTTAGCTAAATCGACATGGCCATGTTTGCTATGCTCAATCGCCGAATTCAAACAATCCAAAGCACTTTTTAAATGCTGTTCCAGCGTATTAACATTCTTTTTTGCAGCCTCGGCATGAGTTTCGATTTCTTTGACATCGGTGGTTTTAGCGGCTGCTTCAGC
>CAIZCB010000112.1 GCA_903931355.1 uncultured Pseudomonadota bacterium | reverse complement strand
CCCAAGGTGCGTGTTCACGCGATGAGCCACAGCCAAAGTTTTCGCGAGTCAACAAAATCTGTGCGCCTTGATATTGTGCTTGGTTCAGCACGAAGTCTTTATTTAACGGGCGATTGCTGCAATCCATTTCTGGCTCGCCGCGATCTAAATAACGCCATTCATCAAACAAATACGGGCCAAAACCGGCGCGACGAATCGATTTTAAAAACTGCTTAGGAATGATTGCGTCGGTATCAACATTCGCGCGATCCAGCGGTGCCACCAAAGCCGTTAATTGGGTAAATGCTTTCATGCTGAGGCTCCTGATGCTAAATCGGCAACATTAACAAAATGACCGGCAATCGCTGCCGCCGCTGCCATCGCAGGGCTAACCAAATGCGTTCTGCCGCCGTAGCCTTGGCGACCTTCAAAATTACGATTCGAGGTTGAAGCACAATGTTCGCCAGCTTCCAAACGGTCGGCATTCATCGCCAAACACATTGAACAACCCGGCTCGCGCCATTCAAAACCAGCGGCAATAAATACTTTATCCAAACCTTCGGCTTCGGCTTGTTGTTTGACTAAACCTGAACCTGGCACGATCAGCACTTGTTTAACGCTGTCAGCTTTCGTTTGGCCATTAATCACAGTCGCGGCTTGGCGTAAATCTTCGATGCGCGAATTAGTGCAAGAACCGATAAATACGCGATCTACTTTAATATCTGTAATCGCTTGACCGGCTTCTAAACCCATATATTGCAAAGCGCGTTGCATCCCTTCGCGTTTAACTGGATCCGCTTCTTCGGCAGGATTTGGGACATTGGCATCCACTGGCACCACCATTTCTGGTGAAGTACCCCAAGTCACTTGTGGCTTAATCTCGGCAGCGTTTAATTCAACCACTTTGTCGAATTTCGCATCGCTATCAGAATGCAGACGTTGCCAGTAACGAACCGCCATTGCCCAATCATCAGCTTTTGGCGCATAAGGGCGGCCTTGGTAATAATCGATAGTGGTGTCATCAACAGCGACTAAACCAGCGCGAGCACCGGCTTCAATTGCCATATTACAAACCGTCATCCGGCCTTCCATCGACAAAGCTTGAATCGCTGTACCAGCGAATTCGATGGTGTAACCCGTACCGCCAGCAGTGCCGATTTTGCCGATAATCGCTAACACGATGTCTTTCGCGGTCACGCCCAAACCCACTTGACCATTGACTTTAATCAGCATGTTTTTGGCTTTTTTCTGTACCAAACATTGCGTCGCTAAGGCGTGTTCAACTTCTGATGTACCGATACCAAACGCCAATGCCGCTGATGCGCCATGGGTTGAAGTGTGCGAATCGCCACAAACCACGGTCATGCCGGGCAAAGTCGCGCCTTGTTCGGGGCCGACAACGTGAACGATACCTTGGCGAATATCACTCATGTCGAATTCGGTAATCCCAAATTCGGCACAGTTTTGATCCAAGGTTTCGACTTGTAGGCGCGAGATAGGGTCGGCAATGCCTTGATCGCGGTGATCGGTAGGGACGTTGTGATCAGCAACCGCCAAATTGCGAGTCACTCGCCAAGGTTGGCGGTTGGCTAAACGTAAGCCATCAAACGCTTGTGGTGATGTCACTTCATGTAACAACTGTCTATCAATATAAATCAGGCACGAGCCATCGTCTTCGGTATGAACAACGTGATCGTCCCAGAGTTTGTCGTATAAGGTTTTACCTGCCATGTTCTGATTCCACTTGAGATAAAAATGGCTTATGCCAAAACAGCAAGGACTTTAGCGGTAATGTCGCTAACAGAACCTACACCGGCAATCGAAGCAAATTTTGATGATTGATTGTCTGCTGAATAAAAACCAACCAAAGGTTTGGTTTGTTCGTGATAAACCGATAAGCGTTTACGCACGGTTTCTTCTTTATCGTCATCACGTTGAATCAAGGCTTCGCCGGTTGCATCATCCAAGCCTTCTTGTTTTGGTGGGTTGAAAACCACGTGGTAAGTACGGCCAGAATCCAAATGCACCCGTCTGCCGCTCATGCGTTTGATAATTTCTTCATCATCAACCGCGATTTCAATCACATAATCCAGCTCTACACCCATGGTTGCCAAGCCTTCTGCTTGGGCGATGGTGCGAGGGAAACCGTCTAGCAAATAGCCGTTTTTGCAATCAGCTTGAGCAATACGCTCTTTAATTAAACCCAAGATAATGTCATCAGATACCAAACCGCCAGCATCCATCACCTTTTTAGCTTCAATACCCAGTGGCGTACCTTCACGAACAGCAGCACGCAACATATCGCCAGTTGAAATTTGTGGAATCGCAAATTTTTCGGTGATGAATTGTGCTTGGGTACCTTTGCCCGACCCCGGACTGCCTAACAGGATAATGCGCATATCAATAACTCCAGAACATAAAGGCCTACTGCCTTGAACAAAAAACCGCCAAGGTAGCCGTTTGCTTGCCTTAGCCAAAGCTGCGTATTGTATCGTAAAACCTATAGCTACCGCATGTGGGGTTAGGCGAGTCCGAGATTCAGCACAAAGCACAATTCACTAGCAGCCTTCGAAAAAATGCGGCAACGGACTTATGCACTGAGGGGTAGAGAAAACTCACATTGGCTGCCTACTGGTACGTGACACACTGACGATGGCGCTTTGGCGACCATGAAAAGCTGGTACCTAAAAGGTTGAGGCGCTGTAGCGAACGAGGCTTGATTCTAAATTCAATGATTGCCACCTAAAGCCTATGAATTTAAATTTGTCGCTGATTCAGGTTAGCTAATCTGGACAATAAAAAACCCGCTAAGCCTTGTGAGCCGCGGGTTTATAGTATTTCTTAGTGGAGAAGTCGAACACCTAGATACTGATATATCCAATTATTTTATTTTAACAACTGCATGATAGTAAATTTCAAAAGCTGATAACTACAATACCAACAATTCATTAAGCTTATTCTGCCATTCATCTTCAAAAACCATGTGGAAGGATATTGCCTCTTTGCAATTTACCAGCCTCAATTCGCCTTTTGGCTTTATACCATCCATAAGCGCAGCATTAATTGCGCTAAATAGTTTTTGCTTATAGTCAGTATCTTTGTTGCCTTCCAAATGTTGTCCTTTGGACTCTATAAAATAGAGCCGCTCCACGCCATCATCCGCCGCTTCCAGTTTCACCAGAAAATCAGGGTATATCTTTTCGCGTTTCCAGCCTTGGATACAGTATTCAGTTCCTCGAACCGCCAGCCTATGCCACCACTCGACAACCTCTGCATCATTGATTGCTAACGCAACGGGTTTTTCCAAGCCGTTATAATTGGAAAGATATTGCGGCTGAAACATACTTTTATCTAAGGTCTCAGCGGTTTCTTTCAAATTACGCTGAACCTCGATTTTTTCCGACATTTGCCAGTTTAGCGACAAAAACGGCTCGGCAAGCAAGTGTAAGAAAATGCTGCCATCATCCAACTTACGCCTAAAAAGCATTTCTGATTTCTCAAGCAACCAACGAAAACAATCCTTTTTCACTTCTTCAACAATGAACACCGAATTAATGGCAATTTTTGCCTCACTTATTCCCTTTTCCCGTAATTCGGTTAAAACATTCTCAATAATTCGGAAGGCTTGCCAAGCATTTGGCACTTTCTCCATAAGCTGGCTAACCATCAAAGTGATACTCACTTCATTAGTAATTTGCTCGAATTGTTTTTGGCCTTTTAATATATCAAGCTGCCCTGAACTTTCATTGTTCCAATCCACAGTGAGATTTTGATAATTCATCACTTCTTTATTGGTCAGAATTGTTTGATCCAGTTTTTCAAAACGATATTCATCCCACTGAATATCACCCAAAATATCCGCATAATAATCAAACGAAGTCGGTCT
>CAIZCB010000111.1 GCA_903931355.1 uncultured Pseudomonadota bacterium | reverse complement strand
GTGTATGAAGAGCCACCTATATTACTTGAGTGTTCAGTGCCATCAATAGTAGTTGCATGAACGGAGCTTTTGGAATAGTCATACCAGTTGCCTTCGCCAAAACCATATAAGCCGCCAGTAATAATTTGTTTATAGCCTAAACCAAGCAAATATCCGTTCAGGTTGGCCTTTCCTACGGACTGATTATTATCTCGTGTATCTATTGAATTAACAGTTTGCCCTGTGTAACCCGCCTTAAAGTAAAGCAATTTTTCATTATCAATCACATAGCTGGGTGTAATAAAAACACTGTATCTATCGGATGTTTTTATTGCTAATTCGCTCGTTCTTAATGTCCCGTCTGGTTTAAAACAACTATCGTTGCTAGTGACACAGTTAAAGGTTGATGAATTAGTGTTTCTGTTAAATGCCGACCAGTCACCACCAATACCTAATACAAATTTGGGTGTAATTGAAAAATTGTAGCCAGCACCAAGAATCAATGCTACGCCATCATTGGACATATCTTTAACTTGATCACCACCATAAACCTTTCCGTCATTCTTAATTGCGGTTGCATTTTTTAGATCAGTCTGATTGTTCTCATAGCCAGTACCAATTTGCGTGTAAAACCCTTCAAATGCCGATTCAGCAGCAGCTTGCCCAGAGAATAAAGCGGCAATTGCCGCGATTAATAATGTGTCTTTCATAAAGCCTCGTTGAGATTGTGAGTTAAAAAATAGATGTAAATTGTTGTTTGTTAACTAGACACATATGATTCTGTCATAGCTATTGCTTTGAATCAACAATATTTGTTGTTTTTATAGGCGACATTTATGGCTGGCATGAGTAATTTACAATCCGTTTTTCCAGATGAGGCGGTTGATTCTTTAGAGATTCGGTTGGCTAGAAACATAGCAGCTCGTCGGAAGGCTTTAGGGTTGACTCAGGCTCAGCTTGCCGAAAAACTCGGCGTTGAAACTGAAACCTTGTCACGATTTGAGCGAGGTAAGCATTTACCTTCGTTAGCTACGCTTGAGCGTTTGGCTGGGTTGTTACAGGTAACAGTGAGTGAATTATTGGCAGAACAGCCCAAGATGGCCGATGATGATGCCTTGGTGATTTCTTCTTGGATTGCTCATCTTGATGAAGAAGATAAGCTCTTTGCTCGTGCTATTTTGAAACAATGTTGTGAGCATTTAGAGGCGAAAAGTAAATTGCTCGGTTCGTAGTTGCATCTGAATAGTCATGACTATTGACTAATCAAATCTAACACAACAACTTACATCATCTACTCCCCATAAAATACAAAAACCTCTGAGACCTCATCGCCCAGTTAGAAAAACAGGGCGAATTAAAACCGTGACTAATTCTGTTTTAGCAGCCTCAATACCAGAATAGTTTTCGCACTCAACTCTGTAATAAAGTTGTCAGAAATCTGACCACTACTTGGAGTCTTTTTAATCATAATGGACTAAATCATAAGGCAAACTCGGCTCGCGACCTTCTAACAAAGCAGTCAAAAATGCCCAAAACACATCAGCAGAAGGCGGACAGCCGGGTAAGAAGTAATCGACTTTCACTACTTCGTGAATCGGTCGGACTTTATCCAACAATAATGGCAACTCAGGATCGTTAGGAATTTGTGGATTCTCAACGCCAATACCATCACGATAGGCTTCTAATAAGCAGTCTTCTAAGGGAATATGGTTACGCAGTGCTGGCAAGCCACCGTTAATCGCACAAGCACCGACAGCTACCAAGATTTTGCAGTTTTTACGAAACTCGCGCAGGACATGGACGTTTTCTGAATTACAAACACCCCCTTCAATTAAGCCAATATCACAAGGATGACAGTGTTCAATATCGGTTAACGGTGAACGATCAAATTCGGCAACTTCTATCAAGGCCAGCAAACGCTCATCCAAATCCAAAAACGACATATGGCAACCAAAGCATCCGGCCAATGAGGTAGTCGCTACTTTTAATTTATTTGCCATGTTCTTGCTCCAATGCCTCTTCACCAATGCTGTGATGATCATAAATCCGCTGACCAATCGGGGCTTGATAGGCAGTATGTTTAATCAAAATCGCGCCAGTGGGGCAGATATGCACAGCGCTATCATTAACATCAATATCACTGTCTTTAAGTTCGCCAGTAGCTGAATTGATAATTAAACGCTTGTTAATTCCGCGCCCGCTAATCCCAAACACATTTTTACCGTCTTTTTCTCGGCTGGCTCGCACACATAAATTGCAGAAAATACAGCGATTGTGATCAATCAAAATATCGGGATGCGAAGCATCGACTGCTCGATGTGGATAAAAATGTGGAAAATGGTTGTCGAGCATATTTAACTGATAGCCAACCGCTTGTAATTGGCAATTACCGCTTTTTTCGCAAGAAGGACATAAATGATTACCTTCGACAAACAGCATTTGGGTAATCTTGCGTCGGTCTTGTTTAAGCTGCTCAGTATTATTTAAAACCGTTTGTCCTTCTGCGGCAGGAAAGGTGCAAGCCGAACAATTGCGACCGTTAACATTCACCGTGCATAATTTACAGCTGCCATGCGGGGTGTAGCTGGGGTTGTGACATAAATGAGGAATATAAACGCCGGCAGCGGTGGCGGCTTCGATAATGGTTTGGCCTGCGCTAAATTCAATGCGTTGACCATCAATGGTTAAACTAGCCATTATTCCTCCACTTGCTGTAAATGTGCGGCAGCATCATTGCGATGAGCCATTTGCCGAGCGGTTTCTAAAGCGGCATCCAAATCAAATCCTGGCTCGTAGCTAATGTTCTTGAGTTGCTGTTGATAAAGCTCAGGATAACGCTGCAAAGTAGTCAAAATCGGATTGGCTGCGGTTTGACCTAAGCCGCAATGGCTGTAGTTTTTCAGCAATTGCGAAATCGCGTCCAATTCCACCACATCTCCGGCAGAACCATGGCCGTTAGCGATTTTATCCAGCTGGTTTTTTAATAAGGAAGTACCAACTCGACATGGGGTACAAAAGCCGCAACTTTCATGGGCAAAAAAGTCGGTGAAATTTTGGACGATGTCGAGAATCTTGCGCTGATGATTGAACACAATAAAAGAACCACCGGTGGCTAGGTCTTCAAAGGCAATTTGGCGGTCAAATTCCTGATTAGAAATAAAGCAACCTGATGGGCCACCGATTTGCACACCAAGGACATCATTCGCACCACATTCACTCAGTATCTGAGCAATCGTTGTTCCGAATGGATATTCATAAATACCCGGCTTGTCACAATCACCACTGATACTGAGGATTTTGCTGCCGGCCGATTTTTCGGTGCCGACATTAGCAAACCATGCGCCACCGTTAACCACTATCGCTGCGGCAGCTAAAAAGGTTTCGACGTTGTTGACCACGGTTGGTTGATTCAAATAGCCGGAACTGACAGGATAGGGCGGTCGATTACGAGGAATTCCGGGCTTGCCTTCCAAGGATTCAATCAAAGCCGATTCCTCACCACAAATATAAGCGCCAGCACCTAAGCGAATTTCAATATCAAAAGAGAAATCTTGATTAAGAATATTGTCACCTAATAAGCCTTGGTC
>CAIZCB010000110.1 GCA_903931355.1 uncultured Pseudomonadota bacterium | reverse complement strand
TCATTACCCTGACCTGTAATTGACTAAAACAACTACGGCAGTAGCCAACATCAGTATCAGCAAATATGGCTGGCTGACGGAACAAACTCGGTTTCAGCACTTTCTTTAAACTTTTGTTTCGGGGGACGTAACAACTTGGGGCTTCAGTTCTTACATTTGGCTTTTGTAACTGGAATTGGGTTTTAGTGGTCGGCAGACGGAACATTCTTGTCAAACACCTTCCCAATCACTCATTCGTTAGCTGTCATGCCACTTAACCCCTAATTGTATTTAGCAACACTTGACAAGGATTACTAAAACCTGTATATTCGCTTAGTGAAAAAACAAAAAAATATAGGTCTTGATTTTGTCATAGATAAATTGACAAACTCAATAGAAAATGTTAACTCGGGAGACAGTTTCCCGACGGAAGTTTCTCTATTGACCAAAGTTGAGTTGAAATCCATTACTAAAACAAACGGTTGGCTAACACGTGGGCATCGTATTTCAGGTTTTGGCCTAGTTTGGCTTTGTTGGTATCTTCTAATAGCGGTTTTAGGGCTGTTAATACTGCTTCTCGGTCTAATTGTGCTGGGACATCAGGATAATCATGGGCGAGGGGAATATAGGCCGCTTGTCCGACTTGGATAGCAAAGGAAACGCCGACGACTTGGGCATCGCTGTAGTTGAGACTGGTGGTTTCGGTATCAAAGGCAAATAGTTCGGCTTGTTGCAGCTTACGTAACCAAGTATCGAAATCGGCTTGGCTAAGAATGGTTTGATAGTCTTTGCTGGTTGGTGCAACAGGCTGTTCAGGCGCTTCGGTTTTGGCGACCGCAGTTGGAGCCGCTGCCACATCACCATTTAAGGTTTTTAACCAGCTACTAAAGCCTAAGCTACCCAATTGCTGTTTCAAGGCGGCAATATCTGGCTCGCGGCGTTTTAAATCGTCCAAACTGTAATGCAAAGCCACGTCACATTTAATTGTCGTCAACTCGCGTGACAACGGTAATTGGCCCAAACTGGCGCGCAGGTTTTCGCCAATTTTGCCTTTCACTTGCTCGGCGTTGGCGATGATATTGTCCAAGCTACCGTATTCTTGCAGCCATTTGGCGGCGGTTTTTGGCCCAACTTTAGGCACGCCAGGAATGTTATCCACGGTGTCGCCCATCAAGGCCAGATAATCAATAATCTGCTCCGGCTGCACACCAAATTTTTCGACCACGCCTTGCACATCCATTTTGGTGTTGGTCATGGTGTTTTCTAAGCTGATGTGATCGGTCACCAGCTGCGCCATGTCTTTGTCGCCCGTGGAAATAATCACCTTAAAACCTTGGCGTTCGGCATTTTGCGCCAAGCTACCGAGCACATCATCGGCTTCGACACCATGCTCGATAATCAACGGCAAACCTAAGCTGCGAATCAGTTCATGTAGGGGGGCAATTTGTACCCGCAAATCATCGGGCATCGGTGGGCGGTGGGCTTTGTATGGCTCGTATAAGTCATGGCGGAAAGTCTTACCGGGCGCATCAAACACCACCGCGAAATACGGTGTGTTGTAATCGTTAATCAATTTACGCAGCATATTCGAGACGCCATAAACCGCATTAGTGGGTTGGCCTTGGGCATTAGTCAAAGGCGGTACAGCGTGAAAAGCGCGGAATAAAAACGACGAGCCGTCGATTAAGATCAGTTGGTTTGGAGCAGTATCGGACATGTTGATTGCCAGTATCGGTAAGGTGCGGCAACGATACAGGGGAGAGGGAAGGGCTGCAAGCGGGTTGAGCTAGTTAGGCGGATTTATCGCCTAACTAGCTCTTATTTTTTGGCTATGTTGGCAATTTATCGATTTCGGCGACTTTTTCAAAATCAGCACCAACACTGATAATAAAGCTGGTGACTTGTTCGATGCTCATTTCGGATTTAATCACTTTCGATTCATGGACAATCACTGCAAAACCGGACGTTGGGTTAGGCGAAGTCGGCACGAATAGCACGTAGCGATCTTCGGTTTTGTTGGTCACATAAGCCGGCACCCAAATGCCTTCTTTAGGATATTCGACATATACCACTTCGCGCGGCTCTTGTAGCTCGTGGCCAGCAATCATATTCACTAGCTTTTTAGTGACGCGGTAAATCGTGCTTAACAGCGGAATCCGTTCAATTAGGCTTTCAAAAGCAGCGATAATCGAAAAACGCCCCGAACTAACCCGATGTCCAACATAGGTAATCATCGCGAAACTGGCAGCAAATAGCAGAAAAGTAATCAGATAGTTATCGGAGTAACCGTAAACGAACTGGAATAAATCGCTCAAGCGGTCTTTAACGAACAGCACGATTTCCAGAATCACTACTAAGGGTATAAACGCTAGTATCCCGAGTAATGTGTAATTAAGCATTGTTTTCATGATCCACCCTTTTTATTTATTGTTGTTAAGAATAGCTAATCTAAATACAGCGCAAAACTGTAACTGTTGATATTTAAAGCATTTTTGTGTCGTTTGCAATAGCGGTTAAAGCACAGAACGGAAGATTAGAGGCATTTGACCAATGCGGAGGTAGAAGAAGTGACGGCGTTACACCTAGACCGTGTAACGCCACCTTAACAAGCTTTAAGAGAAATTTCTGCCGTAAAAGATTTCGGCCATTTCGTCTTGCAACTGTTCTTGAATTTCTTGTTTTTCGTCAGCACACGCATTCCGTATTCTTTTGCACGCAAATAAAAAACACG
>CAIZCB010000109.1 GCA_903931355.1 uncultured Pseudomonadota bacterium | reverse complement strand
TGTTGTATCACGGCAGTCTGGCCGCTCGTCAGCCGGTTTCAGGTAAGGCTTTGCAAAACCTAATCAACCGTCATCAAGGCAAAGTTTTTATCGATATTAATTTGCGTCAACCGTGGTGGAATCAAACTGCTGTTGCTGAATTATTGACCCAAGCCAACTGGGTAAAACTCAATCATCAGGAGTTACAGCAATTACAAGTTGCAGGCGACTCACTTGAAGCCAAAATGCGATTGTTTATCGAGCGTTATCAGTTAGAGGTATTAGTGGTAACTGTAGGTGAGCAGGGGGCTTGGGCGATTGATGAGAATGGTGAATTATTAACCGTGCAGCCAGATTCACTTCAAGTAGTGGTTGATACTGTAGGCGCCGGCGATGCTTTCGCCTCGGTTTTATTGTTAGGGATTTTAAAGGCTTGGCCTTTAGCAGTTAGTTTACAACGAGCTCAACAGTTTGCTTCGGCCCTCGTGGGGCAGCGTGGAGCGACGGTTAGTGATTTAGATTTTTATCAATCCTTTAAAGCAGCATGGCTTTAAACGGCAAATAAGCTAGTTTGTTATTAACGAGAAAAAAAATTAGTCATTCGTAAGTACCAATTTGCGATTTGTTTCGTGATAGACAAATTGTCAGTCGAGTCTTGAGTATTATCATTATTTAACAATTGATAAATAGACAAGCACCCTTGGCAGCAAAATAATTTCTCACCTTCCTTGGTTATTAGCTTAAAGCCAGATGAGCTAGGTAATGACTTGCAATAAGCGCATAAGTCAGAGGTTTGGTTCATAGACGTCTCTTCTAAAGTTAATCAATCTACGGTTTAGTCGCTAACCAGCGGTAAGCCCGCCAATCCGAAAATCAAAAATTAGGGCATATGCTACAGCTAAAGGCATATTTTACGTTAAATAACATAGTTTAATAAATTTACCTTATTTCGGCCTTTGCTCTGTAAGCGTTTTTGCTGTTGTACGTGTAAAAAACTGATCTTGTGATGGCGTGTTGCGGCTGTTTTTACTACTTCAAGCAATTCATTTGACTTATGTTATAAATATTAGCCATTGCTTTTTATTTTGATTAATCAGTTTTGGATGGAAAATAGGGGATATCACACAGTTTTTAGTCGGTTTGAGTTATATAACCTAGTTTAATTTGATGAATTAGCTCAGTTTTAATTTTTTTCTTAATAACTGATTGATATTAAATAGAATTTTTCTAAAAGAATTATTTGGCACGTTTCGTGCTTTGTATGGGAGTTGGTTCCTGTTAATGGCCTTTTGTAAATGCCATTAATCATGATTTCTCACCATGACTTTTAGGAGATTTGTATGTCGGTTATCGATCCATTTTCTACCGCAACCGGTAATCCGGGCTCAACCCATTTACCGCGCACTAAAACCAAGAATGGCTTAACTAGCTTTTTATCCGCAGTGAAAAAAATCACCTTTCGTAAGGTGTTGTTAAAGCTTCATTTATATATCTCACTTTGGCTGGGGGCTTTTTTAGTGTTGGCGGGATTAACCGGCAGCTTATTGGTGTATGACCATGCCTTAGATAAGTGGTTGAATTCGGAATTAATGGTCATCGAGCCAGTTGGCGAACAGACGAGATCGTTTGCCGATTTAATCGCCGTCGCAAATCAAGCCTCACCGATCAAAACCGCTCCAGCCCATTTACAAATGCCCTCGTCAGCTGATGAGGCTTTGATCGTTAGATACCAAGTGCCTGCAGAAGATGGGCATAAAGGTCATAACCATCATTTTCATGAAGTGATGGTCAATCAATACACCGGTCAAGTTATCGGCGACCGAGATCGCTTTGATTCTTTAATGTCCACTATTCTGAAGTTGCACTTTAGTTTGTTATCGGGCGACACCGGCAAATTGATCATGGGGATTACGGCTTTATTAACCGTGGTCTTAACCATTACTGGTATTTATCTTTGGTGGCCGAAACTCAGCAAGATTAAACAAGCATTCGTGATTAAGCGTAATGCCAGTTTTACCCGCTTTAATTTTGACTTACATAAAACCGTTGGTATTTACACCGCTTTGGTGATGTTTGCTGTGTCCTTATCGGGTGTGTATTTCAACCTACCGCAAATCTTTAGACCTGCGGTTAATTACTTTTCGCCTTTAGATGGCATGGCGCCGCCGGTTAAGTCTGAAACCAATAATGGTGTAGCCATTACCCCAGAAATGGTGATCAATATTGCTCAATTGGCAATGCCTAATCTGCAAGTTCAGCGGGTGTTTTTCCCTAGTAATTCAGAAGCGGCTTATCAAATCTCAGGCCGTCAATCCGATGAACTGCGTTCTAAAGGCTCAACGATGATCTGGATTGATCAATACAGCGGCAAGGTTCTAAAAACCCGCGATCCGCATCAATTCAATGCTGGCAATGCTTTTATTAATCTACAGCTGCCATTACATAACGGCGAAATCTTAGGTCAAACCGGTCGGATTCTGGTGTTGATCGTTGGTTTTGCACCGTTGTTATTAATGATTACCGGTGTGATTCATTGGTTAAAAAAGCGTAATTCAAATCGTGTTCATAAAGCCCGATTAAAAGCTCAATCATTATAAAAATAAGGATGTTTGAAATGTTTGTCCGTAAACCTACATTGAAAAAATTAACGTTAGCGATTTCATTGGCTTTGCCGTTCGGTGTTTATGCTGATGAGCAAACGACCGATAACAAATCTGATACCACGGAATTAAGCCCAATGGTTGTTTCGGCGACTTTATCTGAAGTCCAGCTCGATAAAGCACCAGGTACTGTGCATTACGTTGACGATAAAAAAATTGAAATGCGAGATGTTCGTCGAGTCGGTGATGTTTTACGTGAAATGCCGGGCGTATATATGGCTATTGGTGCAACGAGTGCATTACCGGCTTCGGGGAATCGGGCGGTTAGACAGTCAGTTCGAGGTATTAGCGGTGGAGCTAGAACCTTGGTGATGATGGATGATCAAAAAATGAACGATCCCACTTTTGGAACTTTGAATTGGGGAACGATTTTTCCAGAAGATATCGATCATGTTGAGGTTGTGCCAGGATCTGGATCCGCGCTTTATGGTGGTAATGCGTTTGCTGGCACTATGCGGATATTCACCAAAAAACCAACTAAAAGGGAGGTATTGGTTAAAGGTTCATACTTATTTGATGCTGCCGAGGGCACCAGTGATAGTGCGATTTATCGAGATGTTTTTGATAATGGTTTGTCAATTAGTATGGGTCATCATCATGAGTTAAATGATGGGATTAAGGATATTTTGGGTTATGCGACAGCAGCCCGTGTTGGCGTTGCTACTCCTGGTGTTACGGGAGCAATTCCCGATGTTACTGCTCGTGGCGTGCCAACTATGCTGGTTGGTGATCATGGTCGAGCGCCTTGGGAGTCTCATGTTAGTCATTTGAAAGCGTTTTATGACTTTAATGATTACACTCGGGTTTCGGCTGGCTTACATTATGCCTTTTCGGAAGTTGGCTACAACCAAAGCACTAGTAATAGTTTTTTACGCGGTGCAAATGGTAGTCCTTTTACCAATGGTAACTTCAGTCAAAATGGCAGTTTATGGAATGTTACACCGAGTACTTTTCTTAACTCGCCATCGCATGAAGATGATTTACGTAGTTTTGTGAAATTGGAACATAACTTTAGTAAAGACACGGTTCTAACTCTAAATTTCAATCATACCTTACGTGATTACTGGTTTACGAATGTCGGCCCTGCGTCAACTTTTACAGGTGGCCCAGGTACTTCAACCCAAGCGCCTAGCACAATGATTAATGGCAAAGCTCAGTTGGTTTTCCCTTTGATGAAGGATCACATTATGACTGCTGGTTTTGAAATTGATCAGGGCGAAATGAATCGTAAGGACTATAACGTCTCAAATTGGGTTGATTGGACAACGCGAAGCAAGTTAAATCTGAAAGCAGACGCAGTGACCACTACAACATCAATTTTTGGTCAGGATGAAATGCATTTGACTGATAAATTGACGGCCTATTTAGGAACTCGAATCGATTTTTGGGATGTATCAGGTACCAGCAATGATTACGCAAACAATAAATTTAATCCAAATCGTGAGCAGAGTACTGTTGAAGTGAATCCAAAATTAGCACTTGTTTATGACGCACCCTGGGAAGGCGCAACACTACGAGCATCAGCCGGTAAGTCGTTTAGACCACCTACATTGAGCGATCTTTATATTGATAGCCGTAGAGGTACGGTTTTGTCATACGCTAATCAATCCTTAACCCCAGAAAGTAATTTATCTTGGGAGGTTGGTGTTGAGCAAAGAATTGTTGATACAGGGTCTCATGTCAAAGCGACATTTTTTGAAAATAATTTGACAGATATGATTACATCGCAAACCCTACCTTTAGAGCCTGGTTATTTAAGTGTTACAAAAAGAATTAACACTGCTTCAGCGATTACTCGGGGGGTTGAATTGTCTTTTGATCAGAAAATTACCGATTGGTTGACTTATTACAACAATTACACTTGGACGCCTACCGCACAAACAATTGAGAATAAATTTATTCCAATTCAAAACGGCAAGCGTCTGACTAATGCACCAGAGCATTTGTTTACTGCTGGATTAGAGGCGAATTGGGAACAATGGTCGGGTACTTTCATTGGGCGCTATGTTTCAGAATCGTTTGATACTGCAGAAAATCTTGATTATGTTCATGATGTTTATGGTGGTTTTCAATCGTTTTGGTTGTTTGATACTAAGTTGAAATACAGCCCTATTAAAAGCACGAGTGTCAGTTTTGCAGTCAATAACTTGTTGAATCAAGAATATTTTCAATTTGCGCCTAACCCCGGTAGAAATTTTATTGCTGAAGTTAGTTTCAAATTTTAAGTTTTTATAGTAACCGGTGGTTTATTGCTATCAAATGTATTTAATTACTGGATTTACTAAAGTCAGTAAAATTTTATGAACATAGTTTAGTATGGTTTAGATGTGAAAAGTTTTTATAAATTAAGTATTGTGTTTTCAATGCTAAGCAATGATGCAAATGCATTATCTTTAAATCCTGAAACTATATTGCTAGATAGTTTTTTAGGAATACCAGTTATTTTGATTGTTTCAAATGCAATGCTTATGTTGTTATTTGTTGTTGTTTCAAAGTTCTTTCAATACTTGGGTGTTAAAAAGTCAAAAACTGTAAAAGGAGGATTTATAAAGTCTGTTTTTATAAATCGTGATGTTAAATAATGCGTATTTTTTAAATTATTTCTATGAATTTAAGGTTTTCAATTTAAAAGGATTTGTGATGAATAAAACTCAATTAATCGATGCGGTCTCATCGTATGCCAATTTGAATGGCGCTCAATCAAGTCGAACAGTAAACGCTATTCTCAACGCAATTAAAGATAAATTAGCGGAAGGTGAGGCTGTCAATTTGATTGGTTTCGGTAGTTTTGAAGTTAAACCGCGTGCAGCAAGGGTAGGGCGTAATCCCAAAACCGGCGAGCCGATAACTTTACCTGCTGGTAAAAAAGTCTCTTTCAAAGCCAGTAAGTTTTTTCGGGATCAATTGGGTTAAACTTTAGGTGTTGTATTTTTCCTCTATACAACAAATTTTTTTCAATTTAGAGGTTTATTTAGGTGATTTATGGATAAATTGACAGCGCTTTCTCTTAGTATCAGTGGCTTATCTGGAGTTGCTACTTTTCTAGCAGTTGGGCCAGCGAGTGGTGTATTTTTTATTTGGGCCGCAACTATAGCGTGGGCGGCTTATTTCTTTTTGGGAGCGACAAAAGAAGCACTGAAAAATACGATTGTCTGTGGGATTTTTGGGGTGATTATGGCCTGGGTAACTGCAGTTATATTAACTGAAACATCGACTGAAGCAGCACCTGGTTTTTCTGTCATGGCTGCAATTACTGTTTCAGTGGCAGTTTTGGTTTTATGTTTGGCGGCTAAAATTCCTCAATTAGCGACTATCCCTGCAAGTGTTTTAGGTTATTCATCTACATTCGCCTATTTATTGCAGACACCTGATAAATTAAATCAAGATGTATTGTTAGGTATTTCTTTGGATAACCCTTTGTTGGTTATTTCGATTTCGATTGTAGTCGGTACCTTTTTTGGACAGTTTTCAGCTCAATTGGCTGCGAAACTCGAAAAGCAGTAATTTATCGGTGCGACAATTAGCCACATTTTAAATTAATACTGTTTTATGTATGATATTGATAATGCTTTAATTTAAAGCATTATTTCCTCTTTCCTTTTCGGGCTTAGGCCCGATTTTTTTATGAATAAGTATTTATGAGATTAGGTTTTATATTTTTATTTTTATTTATAGCCAATTCAGCCGTTGCTGGGACTATTGCTAATGGTGCTTGGTCACCGACAAATTGTGGCGAACAACCTAGTCCGCCTGTTATTGCCGATCAAGATGTTAAATCATTTAATAAAAGCATGGATGCGATAGGTGATTGGCAAAATAAAACTAAAAATTTTTTTGAATGTTTAGTTAAGGAAGCGAATGCGGATAACGCAATTATTTCTGAGTCGGCTAATCGCGCACAGGCAAATAATCAAAAAGTTGTTGAAACTTTGAATGCAACGATTGATGAAGCTGAGAAAAAATTAACTAAAAAATAAGGTTTTATGGAATGGGTATGCCTCCAATATACCTAACATGGATGTATTTTTATTAGTATGGAATGGTTTTCTCCCCCGAAAACTGACAGGGATGTAATCTTTATAGTTGGCGAGGCAATCTCGCCAACTTTCCAGTTTTATTCTAAGTCAGCTAATACACTTAATGCTTCTTGTATATTACTAACCGCATGAATTTGTAGGTTTTTAATGGTTTCTTTGGGCTTATTGCTTTTCGGAATAATTGCCCGTTTAAAGCCGTGTTTAGCTGCTTCATTTAAGCGTGCATGACCATTCGCGACTGGGCGTATCTCGCCATTTAAGCCGACTTCACCAAAAAATACTGTGTCATAAGGGATGATACGGTCACGTAAGCTCGATACCACGCCAACCATAATCGCTAAATCGCTACTGGTTTCGGTGACTTTGATACCGCCCACCACATTGGCATAAATTTCATCACTGGCTGTAAAAATCCCGCCATGACGCGATAATACCGCTAATAACATCGCTAAGCGGTTTTGATCTAAACCCACCGCTAAGCGACGTGGATTACCGTATTGGCTTTCGGTAACCAAGGCTTGAATTTCGACTAACAAAGGGCGGGTGCCTTCCCATAAAACCGTAACCACGCTGCCGGGGGAAGGCTTTTCTGAGCGGGATAAAAACATCGCCGATGGATTTTTGACTTCTTTTAAGCCATTGCTTTCCATGGCAAAAAAACCTAGTTCACCGACGCTGCCAAAGCGGTTTTTATCGGCTCTTAAAACTCGAAACCGTGAATCATCTGTTGAGGATAAAACCACTTGAGCATCAACGATATGACTCAAAGTCATTGGTCCAGCCAATGATTGATCTTTAGTGACGTGGCCAACCATGAAAATCGAGATGCCGGTACGTTTGGCGTATTGGGTGAGATAGCTGGCGGTTTCCCTAACTTGTGAAACCGAACCTGGAGCTGAGTCGGAGTCAGCGGTGTACATCACTTGAATTGAGTCGATGATCACCACTTGTGGCTGTTCTTCATCCAAGATTTGGCAAATTTGTTGTACCGAGGTTTCGGCCAGCATTTTGATTCCCACGGTCGGCAAGCCTAAACGATGGGCGCGTTCGGCAATTTGCTGTAGCGATTCTTCACCAGATACATATAAAACTGGGCGTTGTTGTGCAATGTGGGCAATCGCTTGTAGCAAAATGGTGCTTTTTCCTGCGCCCGGTGCACCGCCGATTAGCACTACGCTACCTTTGACGATGCCTCCGCCTAAGACCCGATCAAATTCACTCAAGCCAGAGGATAAGCGTTCAGCTTGCGCCAAATTAACATCAGACAATAATTGCACTTGGCTTCGCGAGCCAGCGTAACCGCTGTTATCTCGGCTGGGTTTGCTGCTGCTCAGTTTGAGTTCTTTGATGGTGTTCCATTCGCCGCATTGATTACATTGCCCAGCCCAACCGGGGTAATCGGTGCCACATTCGGTGCAGACGTAAGCGGTTTTGGATTTTTTTGCCATCGTTATTTAGGTGTAGGGATGTTCAACAATCTGTACCCGCTGGGTGATGCCGCACAACAGGGTGTAGGGAATGGTGTCAGCAAAATGTGCGACTTCTTCAATCGCTAAACCGTCACCCCATAAGGTCACTGGGTCGCCGATTTTGGCGTTGGCTTGGCTGCTTAAATCGACGGTAATCATATCCATCGACACCCGACCGATTAAAGGCACCCGTTGACCGTTGACCAAAACCGGCGCACCGCTGCGGGTGTGGCGGTGATAACCATCGCCATAACCAATCGAAACCACGCCTAGCCGTGTGTCGCTTGGCGCTTGCCACGTGCCGCTATAACCAACGGTTTCCCCAGCCGCCACGTTTTTGACTGCAATTAAGCGAGAATGCAGATTCATTACTGGCTTCAAACCGAAATCAGCACCGGTTTTGCCCGCAAATGGTGAGCAGCCGTAGAGCATTAAGCCCGGGCGCACCCAATCACTATTGACATTAGGCCAGCCAATAATCCCCGCTGAGTTGGCGATACTGCGTTGACCTGGGTAATCGGTAGTAGCTTGATTAAACAATTCCACCTGTTGCCGAGTTTTGTCATCTAATAAATCATCGGCATTGGCAAAGTGGCTGATTAAGTTGATCGGTTGCTGAATTAAATGGTTGTGACTTAATTGCTGGTAAGCGGCATTAAATTCAGCGCCTTTAAAG
>CAIZCB010000108.1 GCA_903931355.1 uncultured Pseudomonadota bacterium | reverse complement strand
GGTAAGTTCTTTTCATTTGATACTGCCTTGTTAAAACGGATAAAAAAGACCGCGGATAATACGTTAAGTGTCCGCAACCTGTCAATTTACAGCGCCAAAACTAAGCCTAAGCCTAGCGGGTCACGCATTCTAAGTGAGTTTTCAACTATTGTCGATTATTGACGAAGATCAAAGCGCACGATTTTTAGTTGTAAAAACCGCAACTTGCTTAATTGAACGAGCACTACTATTGAACTATTCGATAATATTCATTAGCATGGGCGGTTATTTAACCCTTTAGTAAGCGTTACCGAACACTCAAAAAAACATAACCATGACAGCAATTGACACAACAACAGCTTCGGTAACGATTGATTTCGATTTCATCAAAAACCTAACCAGCGCTGAAACTAAAGCAGTGGATCAGCTAATTCTTAATGAATTAAGCTCTGACGTCGTCCTTATCAATCAAATCGGTCATTACATTATTGGCAACGGCGGAAAAAGATTACGCCCATTACTACTACTCCTTGCCGCCAAAGCACTCGGTGAAGCCAATCAAAATCATTTAATTCTAGCTGCAGTGATTGAGTTCATTCACACAGCAACCTTATTACATGATGACGTTGTCGATGAATCCGCTTTACGCCGCGGCCAAGAATCAGCCAACGCAGTTTGGGGCAACGCTGCCAGTGTTTTAGTTGGCGACTATTTATATTCCAGCGCCTTTGAAATGATGGTTCGCACTAACAATATGCGGGTGATGGAAATTTTATCCAAAACCACCACCGCGATTGCCGAAGGCGAAGTATTGCAATTACTGAACTGCAACAATCCAGAAACCACCGAAGAAAAATATCTGGAAGTAATTGCCCGCAAAACCGCCATCCTATTCAGCGCAGCAACTCGCCTAGCCGCAGTCATTTCTGACAGCAATGCAGAAACCGAAGAAGCCTTAGCCATTTACGGCCAACAACTAGGCGTTGCGTTTCAGCTGATAGATGACGCTTTAGATTACAAAGCCAGCACCGAAGAACTCGGCAAAAACCTAGGCGATGATTTAGCCGAAGGCAAACCTACCCTGCCTTTGATTTACGCTATTCAACACGGCACACCAGCACAAGCTGAAATCGTTATTAACGCGATTCGCCAAGGCTCTCGTGATTCATTCAATGAAGTCTACGAAGTGGTTAAAGCCACTAACGCGATTGAATACACTGAAAAATGCGCCGACGAAGCTGCTGCTAAAGCCATCGCATCACTCAGCTGTTTACCAGACTCTGATTACAAACGCGCATTAGAGCAACTGGCCAGATTTTCAGTTCAACGCGATCACTAAGCAAATCCACAAACTGTGACGAAATCAATTTCGTCACAGCTAAAGACACAAAACCCATTGTTTTATAAGCTTTTTATCCTTTAAAGCCACCGCTTTTAGCTTGCAATTAAAGCCGTTATCCATTACCTTAGCGCCCTACCTGAAAGGCTAGGGGTGCATTTGCGAGACAAAAACCGCAAACGCTGAGAAAAACCCTTCGAACCTGACCCGGCTAATACCGGCGTAGGAAAGCCCAAATCTTCCCTGCGCTCGCGATTTTTTGATATTTTGGAGTTATGCATGAGCGCAGTCCGCAATGAAATTACCGCCGAAACTGGCAGTAGCGTAAGAATCGATTCCTACCCTGCTTCGGAAAAAGTCTATATTCCTGGCAGTCGTCCAGACATCCAAGTGCCGATGCGTAAAATCAGCCTTTCGGATACCCCCGCGCATTTTGGTGCAGAAAAAAACCCACCAATCTACGTCTACGACACTTCTGGCGCTTATACCGACCCAAAAATCGACGTTAATCTACACAAAGGCTTAAGTTCAATCCGTGGCGCATGGATACAAGAACGCGGCGACACCGAATTATTGACTGGCCCTAGCTCAGCCTATGGATTAGAGCGCTTAAATGATGCCAAAACTGCCGACTTGCGTTTTGAACACATTAGCAATCCACGCCGCGCTAAATCTGGCCATAACGTCTCGCAAATGCACTACGCTCGCCAAGGCATTATCACGCCAGAAATGGAATACATCGCCATCCGCGAAAACCAAAATCTGGAAGCCATGCGCGATAGTTACAAAGGCCAACACCCTGGCTTTTCTTATGGCGCAGCGATTCAATCGGTCATCACCCCTGAATTCGTTCGTTCAGAAGTGGCCAGAGGCCGCGCGATTATCCCAGCCAACATCAATCACCCAGAATTAGAACCAATGATTATTGGCCGTAACTTCTTAGTGAAAATCAACGGTAACTTGGGCAATTCTGCGGTAACGTCATCGATTGAAGAAGAAGTTGAAAAAATGTTGTGGGGCATCCGTTGGGGTGCTGACACCATTATGGATTTATCAACTGGTAAAAACATTCACGAAACTCGCGAATGGATTTTGCGTAACTCGCCGGTACCCATTGGCACCGTTCCGATTTACCAAGCCTTAGAAAAAGTTGACGGCAAAGCCGAAGAATTAACTTGGGAAATTTTCCGCGACACATTAATCGAACAAGCAGAACAAGGCGTTGACTATTTCACCATCCATGCTGGCGTTCGTTTACACCATGTCCCATTGACCGCAAAACGTCTAACAGGCATTGTTTCGCGTGGCGGTTCAATCATGGCGAAATGGTGCTTGGCGCATCACACCGAAAGCTTCTTGTACACCCATTTCGAAGAAATTTGCGACATCATGAAAGCCTATGACGTGTCATTCTCGTTAGGTGATGGCTTGCGTCCAGGCTCAATTTACGATGCTAACGACGAAGCACAATTTGGCGAATTGGAAACTTTAGGCGAACTAACCAAAGTCGCTTGGAAACACGACGTCCAAACCATGATCGAAGGCCCTGGCCATGTGCCATTGCAAATGATCAAGATCAACATGGAAAAACAATTGGAAGATTGTTTTGAAGCGCCTTTCTATACCTTAGGCCCTTTGACCACCGACATCGCACCTGGCTACGACCACATTACCTCAGCAATTGGTGCCGCCAACATTGGCTGGTACGGTTGTGCGATGCTGTGCTACGTGACTCAAAAAGAACACTTAGGCTTACCTAATAAACAAGACGTTCGCGAAGGCATTGTGACTTACAAAGTCGCCGCCCACGCTGCTGACCTTGCCAAAGGCCATCCGGGCGCGCAAATCCGTGACAACGCCATGTCAAAAGCCCGCTTTGAATTCCGCTGGGAAGATCAATTCAATTTGGCGTTGGATCCAGAAAAAGCCCGTTCATTCCATGACGAAACCTTGCCAAAAGAATCGGCTAAAGTGGCGCATTTCTGCTCAATGTGCGGCCCACACTTCTGCTCAATGAAAATCAGCCAAGACGTTCGCGATTACGCAGCGGAAAAAGGCTTGAAAGATGAAGAAGCCTTGGCCAAAGGCATGGAAGAAAAATCACAGCAATTCTTGAACGAAGGCGCGGCGATTTATCACGAAGTCTAATCGTCCTAGCGCTTAAGCTTAAAAACCCAGCCCAGATTAGTCTGTCGCTGGGTTTTTAGTTTTCGAGCCTTAGGCCTTTAATCCTTGCAGCTCCCAAGCCTATGCTAGAATCCATTCATGCAGGAAATAGAAACCTTTAAACTGATCGAACGCATCAGTTCTTTATTACGTTCAGAAGAACGCAGAAAATACGCCACCATCGGCTTACAACCGGTTCACGGCCAAGTGCTTGAGTATCTGGCAAAATGCAATAAATACAGTAACACCCATGCCGCCGTTGCCGAATATTTAGGCTTAACCAAAGGCACTGTTTCACAAACCCTGCAAATTCTGGAGCGTAAAAACTATCTGCAAAAAACCGCAGATAGCGAAGATGGACGAGTAATACACTTAAGCTTAACCGACGCAGGCCGCGCACTGATTGATGAGCTAAAGCCTCTGGATATTTTTAAACAAGCCGAAAGCAAAGTTAGTCGCCAAGAATTTGATACCATAGGCCAAGCACTGCAATCCACGCTTGGCGTATTGCAAAAAGTTAATCAAACCAAAAGCTTTGGTTCTTGCCGCTCTTGCCGTTACTTTTCAGTGGCAGAAAATCATTACCAATGTGGTTTAACCGAACAACCATTGGATCGCGAAGATACTGATAAAATATGCCGCGATCATTTTCCAATCCCCAATTCATTCATAGACCAAGAGTAATCATCATGTTTGACCCAAAATCGATAGACAGCATTGCCGACCGCCTTGCAGGCGCTATTCCTCCAGGCTTCAGCCAATTCAAAGAAGAAACTGAAAAACACATCCATGCCTTGCTACAAAGCGCATTGTCTAAACTCGATTTAGTCAGCCGCGAAGAATTTGAAGTACAAAAAGCGGTATTGGCTAAAACCCGTCAACGCTTGGAAGAACTTGAGCAACGGATTGCTGAAATCGAAAAACGCTTTACCGCCGAGTAAGCGTATGACGCTGGCCGTTGTTTACAGCCGAGGTCGTTCTGGCATTGATGCGCCACTGGTCACCGTGGAAGTTCATGTCAGCAACGGCTTGCCAGCACTGAATATCGTCGGTTTACCAGAAACCGCGGTTAAAGAAAGCAAAGACCGCGTTCGTGGCGCAATTATCAATTCGCGCTTTGAATTCCCGATGCAACGCATCACCATCAATCTCGCCCCAGCCGATTTGCCCAAAGAAGGTGGCCGTTTCGATTTAGCGATTGCTTTAGGCATACTCGCCGCATCAAGCCAAATTCCGAAAAACGCACTTGATCAATACGAATGCATAGGCGAATTATCGCTAGGCGGTGAACTCAGGCCGATCACCGGCGCTTTGCCGGTTGCCATTCATAGCCGTAATGCCAATAGGCAACTAATTCTACCTGTAGCCTCAGCTGCAGAAGCCGCATTAATCAACGATGCCCAATTACTACCTGCCAGTCATTTGCTGGAAGTCTGCGCTCATCTCACCGGCAAACAATTAATTAATCCACAAGTCACTCGCCAAACCATTGAACCCAGTGTCTATGCGATTGATTTTGCCGATGTTCACGGTCAATTTCATGTCAAACGAGCCATGGAAATTGCCGCAGCAGGCGCGCACAATCTACTGATGCTAGGTCCTCCTGGCACAGGTAAATCAATGCTGGCCGCACGATTACCAACGATTTTGCCGGAATTAAGCGAACAACAAGCCCAAGAAACCGCAGCAATTGCCTCAATTAGCGACCATGGCTTAGAAATTAAACACTGGCGACAACCGCCATTCAGAGCGCCGCATCACACTGCTTCTGCAGCAGCTCTAGTGGGTGGCGGCAGCAATCCGAAACCCGGTGAAATTTCGCTATCTCACAACGGTGCTTTATTTTTAGACGAACTACCGGAATTTGACCGCAAAGTATTAGAAGTTTTACGCGAGCCACTAGAAACTGGCCACATCACCATTTCCCGCGCCAATCGCCAAGCCGACTTTCCGGCCAAATTCCAATTAATCGCCGCCATGAACCCTTGCCCTTGCGGTTATTTAGGCGATGCTTCAGGCCGTTGCCGCTGCACAACCGACCAAATATTGCGCTACCGGAATAAAATTTCCGGCCCTTTGTTAGACCGAATCGACATGCACCTTGAAGTGCCACGAGTGTCTTTAGATGTGTTACGAAAAGGTTCGACAGAAGGCGAAGAACGCAGTGAAACCATCAGAGATCGAGTCATCGCGGCGCGTGAAATTGCTTTTAATCGCTGCGGCAAAACCAATTCAGCCTTAACTGCCGTTGAAGTAAAACAACATTGCCAGTTGAGCGACCAAGGCCACCAGTTATTAGAACAAGCCTTAGAAAAATTTGGCTTATCCCACCGCGCCTATCACCGGATCTTAAAACTCGCGCGAACCATTGCTGATTTAGCCGGATCACCGCAAATTGAAATCAAGCATTTAAGCGAAGCCATCAGTTATCGAAAACTCGACAGGACAGTAAAAAGCAATTGATGCAGCTACTGTGGGGCGGATTCTATGCCATAATCCCGCCCTATTTTCGTTACAGCAAAGCATCAAACCATGTCTGATAGAAAAATCCTTGTTACCAGCGCCCTACCCTACGCTAATGGCCCGATTCACCTAGGCCATCTTGTTGAATACATCCAAACCGACATCTGGGTTCGGTTTCAGAAAATGCGCGGACATCAATGCTATTACGTCTGCGCTGATGACACCCACGGCACCCCAATCATGCTACGCGCTGACCGCGAAGGCATTACGCCAGAACAATTAATCGCTGGCGTAGAGCAACAGCATCGTGCCGACTTTAACGAATTTGGCGTAGCTTTCGATCATTATCACAGCACCCATTCCGAAGAGAACAAAACCCTCTCCAGCGAGATTTATAAAAGCTTACGCGACAGCGGCCACATCAGCAGCCGCAGCATCACCCAAGCTTACGATCCGGTCAAAAATATGTTTTTGCCAGATCGCTTTATCAAAGGCGATTGCCCAAAATGCGGCGCGACCGACCAGTACGGCGATAACTGCGAAGCTTGCGGCGCGACTTATTCACCAATGGAATTGAAAAATGCTGTCTCTGCCATTTCCGGTGAAAAACCCATCGAAAAAGACTCGGTACATTACTTTTTCAATCTCGGCCACTTCGCCGAAATGCTGGACGATTGGACCAAAGCTGGTCATTTACAGCCTGAAGTTAGCAACAAAATGGCGGAATGGTTAGAAAACGGCTTGCAAGACTGGGATATTTCCCGCGACGCACCTTATTTTGGTTTTGAAATTCCTGATGCACCGGGCAAATATTTTTACGTTTGGCTAGACGCGCCAATCGGCTACATGGCCAGTTTCAAAGCCCTCTGCGATAAACAAGGCTTGGCGTTTGACGAGTTTTGGCAAAAAGATAGCAACACCGAGCTGTATCACTTTATCGGTAAAGATATTATTTATTTCCACGCCTTATTCTGGCCAGC
>CAIZCB010000107.1 GCA_903931355.1 uncultured Pseudomonadota bacterium | reverse complement strand
GATCGTCAAGACCGCCAAGATCGTCCGGCTGGTCGTAACAATAATCAGCGCCGTAATAACAACAATAAACGCCAAGGTAATCAGCCGCAGAATCCTAATAATGCCCCTGTGGCAGAAGAAGTCGCGAGTGCATCTGCCGTTGTAGAGCCTGTGCAAACTGTTGTTGATAATCTGGAAGTAACGGCAGAAAACGCTAATCCGAATCAAGAGCGCGGCCCAAGACGCGGTCGTAATCGTCGTCGCAACAACAATCGCAATAACAGCGAAAGACGCCAAGAAGGCGGTGCTGAAAACGTTGGCGAACAAGGTGAAGATAGACGTCCAGCAGCACAAGTGCCGGATAGCGATAATCAGCCACGTTCTTATGCCAATGAGTTTGCAGAACGTAGCAATCGTCAGGAAGTGCGCGAAAATACTCCAGCTCCAGCTCCAGCTCCAGTAGTCGAGCCAAGACAGCCGCGTGAAGAACCGTCACAGCCTAAACCACAGGCATCGGTAGAAGAGTAAACCAAGCTTTGGCAGAGTTAGGCATCAACCTAGCTCTGCCAATTCAGTTTATTTGTATTTAACTTGAACTGCGTCAGTCGAGACTAATCGTCTCAGTCTAATCAACAATTCATCATTAGGATGAACCCGCCAATCTTCGCCTAGCTGCACTGTCGCTTTTGCTGTTCCTGTGTTGTATTCAATGAAAATCGGGCATTGCCCGCCACAGAATGGTGCCAAGGTGTCTTGAAGTTTTTGAATGAATTCCGGTTGTGGACCTGTGCTAAGCCAGTCAATGCTAATCCCTCTGGCAAACATATCCCGTGCTTGCTCCATGCTATAAAGTTTTTCTGCCGTCATTCGCAATGAGCCGCTGAAATCATCAATAGCCAATGCGCCTTCAGCGACTAATAACGTGTCTTTCGATAATAAATCGCGGTAGCTGTCGTAAGTTTTGCTAAAAGCAGCGACTTCTAAACGTCCGGTGCGGTCATCTAAAGTAGCAAAGCCCATCATCTTGCCTTGCTTAGTTTGACGGGTACGCATCTCCACCACTAAACCCGCTACGCGACCTTCCATTTTGCCTTTTGAGCGCTCGGCGTCAGCTTGTAAACTCGCTAAACTGCCGTGAGTAATATGCTTGAGTTCTGGTAAATATTCGGCAATCGGATGGCCGGTTAAAAATAAGCCTAAAGTTTGTTTCTCGGCTTCGAGCTTTTCTTTTTCACTCCAAGGCTCAACAAAAGTTGAATAAGCATCGGCTTCGTTAGCGCTGCTTTCAATTTCAACCGCAATCCCAAATAAATCGTTTTGACCGGTTTCTGCCATTTTGCCGTGTTGTTCGGCAACCCGTAAGGCGGTAGTTAATTCGGCTAGATGTGCGGCGCGATTTTGGTCAATGTTATCCAAGGCCCCTGCGCGAATTAAGGCTTCTAACACTCGACGATTTACTTTGCGTAAATCAACCCGTTTGCATAAATCGTACAAGCCTAAAAATGGCCCGTTACTATTACGTTCTTTTAATAAATCCTCAATCGCCGATTCGCCAACGCCTTTAATCGCGCCGATGCCGTACACAATTTGATTTTTGTCGTTTACCGTAAAACGATAATTGGAAACATTGATGTCCGGTGGATTAATCGCTAATTTCATTTCCCGACATTCATCAATCAATACCACTACTTTGTCGGTGTTATCCATATCCGATGACATAACCGCCGCCATAAATGCCGCAGGGAAATGGGCTTTTAGCCAAGCAGTTTGGTAAGCAACCAAGGCATAAGCGGCTGAGTGCGATTTGTTAAAACCATAGCCGGCAAACTTCTCCATCAAATCGAAAATATAAGTCGCAATCGACTCATCAATTTGATTCGCCACCGCGCCAGTGGTGAAAATTTCCCGTTGTTTGGCCATTTCCTCGGGTTTTTTCTTACCCATTGCTCGCCGCAACATATCCGCGCCGCCCAACGTATATCCCGCCATGTCACGGGCAATTTGCATCACCTGTTCCTGATACAAAATAACGCCGTTGGTGGGTTTTAGGATCGGCTCCAGCAAAGGATGAGCGAATTCGGCTTTGGCACCGTGTTTGACATTGATGTAGTCATCAACCATCCCCGATTCCAGCGGCCCAGGACGAAACAGCGCCACCAAAGCGATGATGTCGTCAAAACAGTCTGGCTTTAGCTTTTTAATCAACTCTTTCATGCCGCGAGATTCGAGCTGGAACACCGCCGTGGTTTGGGCGTTTTTTAACAGCTCATAACTGGGCAAATCATCGCGAGGGATTTGAGTAATATCAACCAGCGTTTCGCCTTGTTGCTGGCGCTTGTGATTGATGGTTTTTAGCGCCCAGTCAATGATAGTCAGGGTTCGCAGACCTAAAAAGTCGAATTTGACCAAGCCAACCGCTTCAACGTCATCCTTATCAAATTGGGTGACTAAGTTGCCACCGCCTTGTTCGCAATACAAAGGTGCAAAGTCGGTGAGTTTAGTAGGCGAAATCACCACACCACCGGCGTGTTTACCGGCATTTCGGGAAATACCTTCCAGCGATAGCGCCATGTCGATTAAGGTTTTCACCTCTTCTTCAGTGTCATAAAGCGCTTTTAGGTCTGGGCTATCGAGTAAGGCTTTATTCAGTGTCATGCCGATTTCAAACGGAATCAGCTTGGCTAAGCGATCAACAAAGCCATAAGCGAAGCCCAACACCCGTCCCACGTCGCGGATAACCGCTTTAGCGGCCATTGAACCGTAGGTAATAATCTGTGACACATGGTCGCGGCCATAATGTCTGGCCACATAATCAATCACCTCGTCACGGCGATCCATGCAAAAGTCGATATCAAAGTCGGGCATCGAAACCCGTTCAGGATTGAGAAAGCGCTCGAACAGCAAATCAAATTCAATCGGATCAAGGTCGGTAATTTTTAGCGCATAAGCCACCAAGGAACCAGCACCAGAACCCCGCCCAGGTCCCACCGGAATATCGTTGTTTTTAGCCCATTGGATAAAGTCAGCAACAATCATGAAATAGCCGGGGAATCCCATTTGGCAAATCACGTTCAGCTCAATTTCCAAGCGTTCATCGTAAGTCTTGCGGTTTTCCTCGAAACTGCCGTTGCCTATCGGTGCATATTGAACTAGGCGTTGTTCTAAACCTTGTCTGGATGCTTGGCGAAAATAATCATCCAGAGTCATGCCTTCTGGCACCGGAAAGTCCGGTAGGTAGTTTTCACCAAGGGTTAGTTCGACATTACAGCGTTTGGCAATTTCGACACTGTTGCTTAGTGCTTCGGGAATGTCGGCAAATAACTCGGCCATTTCCTCAGCAGTACGCAGATATTGTTGATTGGTGTAGTCTTTGGGACGGCGGCTGTCGTCTAAAACTCGGCCTTGATGAATGCAAACTCGTACTTCATGGGCTTCAAAATCGGCTTGATTAATAAAACGCACGTCATTGGTAGCGACGACGGGTAAATCAAATTGAGTGGCTAAATCAACGGCAAGCTTGATATAGCGTTCTTCGTCATTTTTGCCAACCCGTTGTAATTCGAGATAAAAACTATCAGGAAACAGGTCTTGCCAATATTGGGCGTGTTTTTCGGCGAGTTCGGTGTTTTCGGCTAATAGTGCTTGACCAATATCGCCACTCATGGCACCGGATAGGGCAATTAAGCCGTGGTGATTGCTTTCAATCCAGTCTCTTTGCAACATTGGAATGCCTTGATGCTGACCGAGTTGATAGCCTTGGGAAATTAATTCTGTCAGCGTGACATAGCCGGTTTTATTACGCGCCAGCAAGGTGATTCGGAACGGCGAGGCCGGTTCATCAGGATTAAAAATCCACACATCAGCGCCAATCAGCGGTTTGATACCAGCACCTTGTGCCGCTTTGTAGAATTTAACCAGCGAGAATAAATTGCTTTGTTCGGTAATCGCTGCAGCGGGCATCTGGTAATCAACCAGCTTTTTGACCAGCGGTTTGATTTTGACAATCCCATCTACCAGCGAGAATTCGGAATGGATTCTCAGATGAACAAAACTTGGATTCATAGCGTTTTAAGCCAGTTGTTTTTAACGGGTGCAAAAGATTTGCGGTGTTGTTGTGTGACGCCTAAAGCTTGTAATGCCAATAAATGTTGGCGGGTTGGGTAGCCTTTGTGAACTGCAAACTGGTAGCCAGGGTATAGGCGTTCCAAAATCTGCATTTCTTGGTCGCGGGCGACTTTGGCTAAAATTGATGCCGCTGAAATTTCTGGTACCAGCAAATCACCTTGGACAATGGCTTCGCCTCGGCAGTTTAATTTCGGTAAACGATTGCCATCGACTTTTGCTAAATCAGGTGCGTGTTCTAATTGCGAGATAGCGCGTTGCATGGCCAGCAAGCTGGCTTGCAGAATGTTGATGTCATCAATTTCGCTGGCTTCAGAGCGGCCAACAGCCCAACATAAAGCGGAGGTTTTGATTTGTTCAGCCAGCTGTAGACGTTTTTTTTCGCTGAGTTTTTTGGAATCGGTTAAACCTAGAATCGGCTTGGCTGGATCAAGTATCACTGCCGCCGCCATCACTGGGCCAACGATACAGCCGCGTCCGACTTCGTCAACTCCAGCAATTAATAAGCGCTTATCTGAGAATGCCACGGGTGACATTGCGTAGGAAGCTGACCATATTTGACAGCTCGTTACTTTCGCCTGCCATATCTTCCATTTCCTCAATGGCGTCTTCTAGGCGCAAATTGTTTTTATACAAGATTTTGTAGGCTTTGCGAATTTGTCGTATTACTTCCGGTGATTTGCCGTTACGTTCCATGCCGACCGAGTTAATGCCGTGCGGTCGAGTGGGGCGGCCACCGACCATTACATAAGGCGGGATGTCTTGAGTAATCGCGCTACCCATTGCGGCAAAGCTAAATTCGCCGATTTGAGTAAATTGATGAACCAAAGTAAAGCCGCCAAGAATGGCGTGGTCATCGAGATGCACATGGCCGGCAATCGATGCGCCGTTTGCCATAATCACATGATTACCTACTTCGCAGTCATGGGCAACGTGTGTGTAGGCCATGAATAAATTATCGTTACCGACTCGGGTTACACCTTGATCTTGCAAGGTGCCGCGATGCATGGTGCAAAATTCGCGAATTATGTTGCGATCACCAATTTCTAAGTGGGTGATTTCATCAGCGTATTTTTTATCTTGTGGATCTTCACCTATCGAGGCAAATTGATAAATTACATTATCTTTGCCGATATTGGTTGGGCCGTTAATAACAACGTGCGGCCCAATTTCGGTGCCAGAATCGATTTGCACATCAGGGCCGATGATACTGAAGGGGCCAACTTTAACATCGGGGGCAAGTTCTGCATTGATGTGGATAATCGCTCTTGGATCTATCATTTATTTCACCACGGCTGCGCACATGATTTGAGCGCTGGCTGCTAATTCGCCTTCGACGGTGGCTACGCAGTCGAAAGACCAGATATTACGTTTGTTTTTAATGCATTTAACTTCCAGCATTAATTGGTCGCCAGGTACTACAGGACGTTTAAAGCGGGCATTATCGATACCTGCTAGATAATAAGTCATGCCTTTACCTAGTGCTTCGTCACTTTGTGCAGCTAATAAACCAGTGGCTTGAGCCAACGCTTCCATAATCAACACGCCTGGAAAAATTGGCAAATGAGGAAAGTGGCCTTGGAAAAATGGTTCGTTATAAGTGACGTTTTTTAAGCCCAGTAAACGTACACCGGGTTCGCACTCCACAACGCGATCAATCAATAAGAAAGGATAGCGGTGTGGTAAGTATTCTTGGATTTGTAATATATCGAGTTTCCCGGTCATCTTGATAAGTATAAAGAGTTGGGAGGGCAAAGCAGGCTTGGTTTGATACCAAGCTGCTTTGTTCTGAAGGTGTTTCCGACTGAAAAGTCGGTATTACCAGAATTATTGTGACAAGGTTTCTAGCTTTTGTTGAACGCGGCTGGTAACGTCAATTTGATCGTTGGCATAAATCACGCCATCAGTCAGCAATAAGTCAAAAGATTCTTCTTTAGCCAATGCTCTAACTGCTTCAACGATACGTTTTTGCAAGTTGCCTAGCTCTTCGTTTCTACGCATGTTGAAATCTTCGCTGAACTCTTGTTGTGCTCTAGCTGCATCGCGTTTTTTATCGAGAAGATCTCTTTCGATTCTACGACGCTCTTCATCACCGATAACTGCTGAGTCTTTAGCTAATTTGTCTTCTAAAGTTTTGATTTCTTTTTGTTGAGAAACCAGAGCTTTGTCTCTTGGCGAAAACTCTGATTCCAAGCGAGTTTTAGCTTTTGATGCTTGAGGGGCTTTTTCTAATACTTTAGCAACGTTAACGAAACCGATTTTCAGGTCGCCAGCCGCAAAGCTTGAAGTAGTCGCCAATAGCAGAATTAAAAACAACGAAATTCTATTTTTCATGAGTTAACCATCTCCGGGTTAGTTTTTAGGGGGTTTAAGACAAAACGCAGTGTTCAATTATAAGATAAAAAACAGTGATACCAAACTAAAATCCAGAACCAAAGGTAAATTGGAAGGCTTGAGTTCTGTCGGTGCTTTCCGAATTTAGAGGTTGAGCAACACTGACGGCGAGTGCGCCGAAAGGTGATAACCATTCGCCGGATAAGCCAGCTGAGTAGCGGAAATACTTGCGCAAGTCACTGCTATTTAAACCAGTTGCTAAAGTACCTGCGTCAAGGAAAGTACCGACACGAACTGATTTCATTTCACTCAAGAACGGCACAGGAAAAAATAATTCTGCTTTCCCGATAGCTTTGGTTGAGCCGCCAAATGGTCGGTAATAAGTGCTGCCGCCTGTGGTGTCATCTCTTGGCCCTAGGGTGTTTTGCATGAAGCCACGGACGTCACCAGTACCACCGGCATAATAGTTTTCGAAGAATGGCAATTCAGATGTATTGCCATAGCCACCGCCATGCGCAACTTCACCTAATAAACGGAAGGTAAAGTCGTTAGAAAGTGGGAAGAAATGTTGGTGTTTATAGCCGACTTTGTAATATTGCAGATCGCCAAATGGAACGGTAATTAAACCTGACAGGCGTTGTTGGCCACCTTTTGTAGAAAAAGTGGCGCGGTCTAGTGTGTCGTGAGTCCAGCCTGCTGAAGTCGATAGAGTTGTAAATGTCGCGCTAGCTCCATCGCTTGGTGCTGTCTCATTAAAGTTCGAATTGTAAGGCTGCTTATTGTAAAAAAGAATTTTGTTTTTAACTCGGTTAGATGAAATATTGGTTGACTCAACCCCTGTACTTTTCAAGTCAATATCAAAACCAATCCGATCAAATTCATTCAGCGGAATACCAAAGTTAATCCCCGCATTGGCGACATTAGTGTTGTAACTAGCTAAGTTCGCTGCATAAGCATTACGTTTGGTGTAACCCAAGTTATAACCTAATGCTACTCCATCCAGTGTGTAGTAAGGGTCGGTAAAGCCTAAGTTATAACGAGTCAAAATTTGGCTGTTATTGAAGGCAAAATCCAAGCGTTTGCCGGTACCAAAAATATTATCTTGCGAGACGTTGGCGTTAAAAATAATACCTTGTACCTGAGAATAACCAACACCAGCAGATAGATTGCCAGAGGCTTTTTCTTTAATGGTGTAGTTAACGTCAATCTGGTCAGCAGTGCCTACAACTGGCGGCGTTTCAACACCAACTTCTTCAAAATAACCTAAGCGATCAAGACGAGTTTTTGAGCGCTCAATCTTGCTGCTAGCCGCCCAACTGGATTCCATTTGACGCATTTCTCGGCGAATCACTTCATCACGAGTTTTAGTGTTGCCTTTAACATTAATCCTGCGGACATAAACCCGTTTGCCTGGATCGACAAAGAAAGTCATGGCAACCGTTTTATTGGCTTCGTTAATCTCCGGCACCATGTTGACGTTGGCAAAGGTGTAGCCTTCATCACCGAGGCGGTCAGAAATCGCTTTTGAGGTTTCAGTCGCGTTTTTGCGGGAGAATGTTTCGCCAGGGCCGACTTTTACTAATTTCACCAAATCCTCAGGAGGCACAATCAATTCGCCAGTCAGTTTGACCTTTTCTAAATTGTAAATATCGCCTTCTTTAACATTGATGGTGATGTAAATTTCTTTTTTATCGGCAGTAATATCAACCTGAGTTGATTCGATGGAGAAATTGATGTAACCACGATCAAGATAGTACGAACGCAGTTTTTCAAGATCGGCTTGTAGTTTTTGCTTCGAATATTGGTCGTCTTTGGAATAAAACGATAAGAAATTGGTAGTGCTCAGTTCAAAATCTTTTTTGATTTTGTCAGCTTCAAAAGCGGTATTGCCGACAATATTGATTTGTTTGATTTTGGCAACTTTACCTTCGGAAATCTTGATATCAATCCCAACGCGGTTGCGGGTTAATTCAGATACTTCGGTAGTAATTTTTAGACCGTATTTACCGTGGCTAAAATATTGGCGGCGTAATTCTTGTTCAACTTTATCAAGAATTTGCTTGTTATAAACTTTACCTTCGGCGAGGCCAATTTTCTTTAAAGCTTCGGTGAGATCTTCTTTTTTGATGTCTTTGTTGCCTTCAATCACCACTTTGGCAACTGATGGACGTTCGACGACATTGATCACTAAAACGCCGCCTTCGCGTTCTAAGGTGATGTCTTTGAAGAAGCCGGTGTTAAATAAAGCTCTAACAGCATCGGCTTGTTTTTCCTCGGCGAAGCGTTCGCCAATATTGACTGGTAGGTAGTTGTAGACTGTACCAGCGGAGATACGCTGTAAGCCTCTAACCTGTATGTCTTCAACTATAAAGCTGCTGGCTTGGGCAAATCTACTTGCCAGCATACCCATCAATAATATTTGAAAAAGCGGTTTCTTCTTCACTGACTCAACCAAGGAAAATTAACGCGGCAATTGTATCACGGGCGAGGTGATTTCAAGTGATTTGGATGGTTAATTGCTTATTTTTAGCTGTTTTGTGGAGAATTGATAGTTAATCAAAGCAATCTGTACGCAAATTTAAGTAAGCCGATTGGGTATAAATTGCCTCCAGAGCTAATGATGCTGGATCGGTTTTTTGACTGATACCGCCTGCTGATTTAATTGCTGTAATACTATTGTCGGCATTGACTTGATAGCCATTGGCAACTGAAATGCCGTGGTCTGGGGTAATTAAGCTGTAACAAGTATTCATCCATGCTGGTGAGGAAATAGCTTGTTGATTCAATAAGCTGACGATAGCCAGCGCACAGGCTTTAGCTTCTGAATTAGCTGCAAAAGCCGATTTCGGAATTGGTGCGTAATGTCCGGCATCGCCGATGACATGGATAAATGGCAACAGGCTGGATTCAGCGCTAATCGGCTGGATTGGACACCAACCGCTGCTATTGCTCAAACCGCTTTCGATAGCAATTTTGCCAGCGGTTTGCGGGGGAATGATGTTTAACACATCGCCACTAAAGCGATCACCAAATTCAGTGGTTAAAGTTTTACGTTCAGCATCCAGACTCACCAATTGATTGTCGGCCAAGCTTATCCATTCAATCAGGCTATTTTCGCTGCCATAGCCATAATGCTGTTTCCAACCCGCTTCAAACAAAGCCTGTTTAGAAAAACTGCGTTTAGGATCGAGAATAATGATTTTAGCCCATGGTTTATGCTGTTTTAGCCAATAAGCCATCATGCTGGCGCGTTCATAAGGTCCCGGTGGACAGCGATAAGGATCGGGTGGCGCACAAATTAGCACTGTGCCGTTGTTCGGCATTGCTTGCAGTTGCTGATTGAGTAATTCTGTTTGTGGCCCAGCTTGCCAAGCGTGTGGAAAGCGTTGACTTAAAGCTTGATTAAAACCATGCAGGCTATCCCAACGAAAATCGATACCCGGTGATAACACCAAGCGATCATAGTTAAGCGTTTGCTGGCTAGATAGTGTTAAGCGTCGCTGCTCGGCGTTGATTTGAATCACCGTATCGCATACCACTTCAATGCCGTAGTTTTTTAAGCCTTGATAATTAACGCTCAATTGATCCAGCGTAGTTAATCCGGCAAATAGCCAATTACTGGCAGGGCAGGTGATGTATTTGGCTTTAGGTTCGATTAAGGTAACGCGAATAGTCGGATCAAAATAACGAATGTATTTTGCCGCTGTTGCACCACCAAAACCACCGCCAACTACCACAACATGGGCTTTACTAGCGGCTTTGCCAAACAGTGGCTGGCAACCATTGAGCAAAGTGAAACTGGAAATCGCGCCAGTTTTTAAAAAATCACGCCTTGATAATCTTGCCATGACTACTGCTGACTTAAATAAGCGGCCACCGCACTGATTTCCGCATCACTATAGGCTTTGGCGATGCGTGGCATCAGCGTGGCGTTGGTTTTGTCGTATTTGAAATCCAACAGGGCTTGTTGCAAGCGTTGTTGGCTATAGCCGGTTAATGAGGGAATCGCTGAATTAGCCGCTGGTTTTGGGTTATGACAATTAAAGCAATTAAGCGCAATGTTTTGGCCATTAAGCTCAGCGTAGCTATTGAAGCTGGCTGAACTTAACATCCCAAAACTAGCGATTAACAGCCACAATTTCATTTTGCCGCTAACTGTAATTTTTGCCGGAAAGTTTCGTACATCAACACGCCAGCTGCCACCGAAACATTCAAGCTCTCAACTTGTCCGGCCATCGGAATTTTCACCAAAAAGTCGCAATGTTGACGGGTTAAATGGCGCATCCCGCTGCCTTCTGCGCCCATCACAATCGCTAACGGCATATCTAGTTTCATATCAAATACGGTTTGTTCGGCTTCACCGGCCGCACCCATAATCCAGATATTTTGCTCTTTCAACCAACGTAAAACTCTAGCCAAATTAGTTACTTGATAAACCGGCACGGTTTCCGCCGCGCCACTAGCAACTTTGCAAACCGTTGGCGTAATGCCTGCGGCATTGTCTTTGGTAACGATAATGCCATGTGCGCCGACAGCATCAGCGGTACGCAAACAGGCACCGAGATTATGCGGGTCTTGCACTTGATCCAAGATTAGATAAAACGCCGTTGTCTCTAAGTTTTCGACATCGTGTTTCAACTGGTCTTCGCTACGCATCGCCGGTAATTCGACGGCCGCAACAATGCCTTGATGGTTTTTGCCATCGGCCATTTTATCCAGCTTTTTGCGATCAACTTTTTCAGGCTTAATGCCAATCGCGATTAAGTCATTAATCACTTGGCTTAAGCGTGCATCTTGGCGTTGGCCATCAATCCAAGCCTTTTGGATTTTTTGTGCGGAATAGTCCAGCGCCGCTTGCACGGCGTGGATTCCAAATAATTGTGTGGTGCTCATGATTTACGTGGTTTTTTCGCTTTGGCTTTGGCAGCCGGTTTTTTGGATTTTGGTTTAGCTTTAGTTTTCGGCTCGTCAGCTTTTTTACTGCGAGGCTTGGCTTTAGCGGCGGGTTTTGTGGCTTTTTTAGCCGATTCAAGTAATTCAAAATCGATTTTCTTATCGTCTAAATTGACCCGAACCACTTTTATTTTCACGCTATCACCCAAACGATAACGAACTCCGGTGCGTTCGCCATATAAACGATGGCTGGCGGCATCAAACAGGAAATAATCCTGACGCAAAGAGGCGATATGCACTAAGCCTTCAACATAAATCGACTGCAACTCGACGAAAAAGCCAAAGCTGGTCACCGCAGAAATAATACCGGTAAATTCTTCACCGATTTTATCCATCATGTATTCACATTTCAGCCAACTGTTGACGTCACGAGTTGCTTCATCGGCACGGAGTTCATTAGCCGAACAATGTTCACCCAGTGTCACCATGTCATTAGGCGAATAACGGAAGGAACTCGCATTGCCTCCGCGTAAACTATGACGAATCGCACGATGTACCAGCAAATCGGGATAGCGGCGAATCGGCGAGGTAAAGTGAGCATAAGCATCCAGCGCTAAACCAAAATGGCCTTTGGTATCAGGGCTATAAACCGCTTGCGACATCGAGCGTAACAACACAGTTTGGATTAAATGTGCATCGGGCCGATCTTTTACTGATTCCAATAAATGCATGTAATCCAGTGGATGCGGCTGATCGCCACCGCCTAAATGCAAACCTAATTCACCTAAAAAAGTTCTCAGGGTTAATAGTTTTTCAACCCCTGGGCCGTCATGGATACGCAGTAAACGCGGGATTTTTTTGCGATTTAAAAACTTAGCCGCGGCATTGTTGGCGGTAATCATAAATTCT
>CAIZCB010000106.1 GCA_903931355.1 uncultured Pseudomonadota bacterium | reverse complement strand
TTCAAAGATGGCGATTTATCCTTGGCGCGTTCTGCCAAGTTAGCCGAAATGTCTTTAGCGGGTTTTATTGCGCATATTTCTCGATTAGGTATTCCGGTTATTAATCAAGCTGCCGAAGAAGTTCAGGAGGATATGGATACTTTGCAACAATGGTTGAATCAGGCTTAACTTGAATGGCGCGTATTGTCATCATCGATTCTAGTCCTTTAATTGGTCTCGCTATGGTTGACGGTTTGGCATGGTTGCCAAGCTTATTTGGGACTGTGGTTCTGCCTGAATCAGTTAAACAAGAAGTATTGCCCGATAAAGCCGCGCAAGGCAAAGCGGCGATTGCAAATGCTATTGATTTGGGCTGGTTAACTGTATGGCCAGAACTAATTGAATCTTATAGCGATATTGACCTTGATCCAGGCGAAACCGATTGTATTAATTTAGCTTTAAGTCGCGTCGAGGATGTCTTGTTGATTATGGATGAGCGATTGGGTCGAGCGGTTGCTAAAGAAAAAGGCTTAAAAGTGGTTGGAACTGCCGCAATTATTGGCTTAGCGAAGAAGCAAGGATTGATCACTTCTGCCCGATCAGTTTTTGAAATATTACACCGCTCGGATTTTCGAATTTCACCAGCGGTGATTAATCAGGTGCTACGAGCTGTTAATGAGTGAGTTTTCAAGACAATTGTAATAAGACTTAGCTTAGGTTTCCCGTTTCGATAAGCTCAGCTATGAAACGGGATGCTTTGAATTATCTTCATCGCTTTAATGCCATCTATGGCTGTTTTGATGCTTGTTAAAGCTTAATCATCTTCCTGATACTGTCTTACTTGCGCTCGATTAGCGCGACTCTCTTTAGCCAGTTGTTTGCTGACAAAAAACAGGCCGCCCAGCAGTCCGAAGACCATTACTAATTCAAGTAACATTCTAAACATGGTTCACCTCTGCGTTTGAATTTAAGGAACGTGTAACGCTTAAAAACTTACCGTGATTTTTTAAAATCACAATCGGTGCGTGCCGGTTTTCAATCTTGAATTCGGATTGACGAAGTATTTAACTGAGGTAGCCTGAGAACCGAGGTTGTTGGTGGTTTATGTCTAAAATCGTATTTCCTCTTGAGCGCATCTAGCAGGATCCACTAACAACCTCTATTACCGTATTTAGATCAGCAAATCATGACTATAAAATTTGAATATCAAGATCAAGGCCGACCTTGGCAAGCAATCACCTTACATATTGAGGTGAGTATTGATGATGTTCCAAAAAAGCTGAATGACCTGAAAAGACAGTTTCCTAATTGTAATCTTCGAGCCCTTGATGAATATCAGCAGGTGATCGAAACCAGATATCAGCTTTAATTAACAAATTAGGCCGGTTACTTCAGTCAACAAAGTCTTATAAGCGGCTATACCATTGGCATGAGTGTAATTTTCCAACACGGTTTGCCGTGCCGCTTTGCGTAGTTTTAGCATTTGTTCTGGATGTTCAAAGGTGTAGTCAACGCTATCAGCAATCGCAGTCGGCGAGAAAAAATCTACCAATAAACCATTTTCCTGATGACGTATCACTTCCCGCACCGGCGGCGTGTCGGAGCCTATCACTAAACATTCGGCTGACATCGCTTCTAACATCGACCAAGACAAAACGAACGGCACGGTTAAATAAATATGCGCTGAGGAAATTTGCAGCACTTTTAGATAATGCTGATAAGGAATCTTGCCAAGAAAATGCACGCGGCTGGCGTCGATTTTTACTTCTGATAACAGTTTTTGCCGATAGGTTTGGCCGTTCGGTAAACGTGCGCCATAGCTAACATCATCACCGCCAACAATCACAATATGGGCATTGGGGCGGCGTTGACAGATTTCCTCGACGCTACGCATGAAAATATGGAAACCGCGATAAGGTTCTAAGTTTCTCGAAACAAAAGTAATCACTTCATCTTGACGACTGAGTGTTACGCCGCTGCTAAGTTGAATGCTGGCTTGTGGATCGGCAACCGCCGCATCGACATTAACGCCTTCGTGGATTAAACGCAGTTTGGGCTGGTATTCGTTGGGGAAAACGCTGCGTTGCCATTGGGTTGGGCTGATGCCTAAGTCGGCAGTGTGTAGCGACAGTAAATGAATGCTGTTGCGGGTTCTAATCCGTAATTTGCTATCTAACGATAATGGCTGTTCAGGATCAAAACCACAGTCTGCGCCTTGGGTGTGATAGAAAAATTCAAAAAAGCCAATCAGCGGTGTATCGGGAAACACTTCTTTAATAAACAAAGCCTCGCCCCAGCCGGTATGCACCACGATCACATCGGGTTGAAACTGGTTTTGTTTTAACTTCAACAAAGCGCTGACGATAGCTTGCCCGTTTAAAACATAAAGCTGGGTCGATTCCAGATAAGGATGTACCGAGTTAGCGGCTGGTTTAGCAGGTGTATAGACCACGCTATCAATGCCTGGCATTTTTGGGGCATGGGCTTGGCAAATCGACACCACTTTATTGTTTGATGAGCCTGCTAATTCAGCGGCGATATGGCGAAATTGGCCGGGGAAATTTTGATGAATAAAAATAATGTTCATAGATGGGTTTAAGTTTTTTGGCGCTATTTTAGAGCCTAATCTTCAAGGTGCTAGTGTTTCTAGCCAAGTCTTCAAGGCTGGCTGCGGTAAAATGGCCGCTGTTTTTAAATAAGAGATAGCAACACCATGCAGATTCAGTGGTTCCCCGGTCATATGCACAAGGCCAGTAAAGAGATTAAATACGCCTTGCCTGAAATTGACTTGCTCATCGAAATCCTCGATGCCCGTATTCCTTACAGCAGCCAAAATCCGATGCTGGCTAGTTTGCGCGGCGATAAACCGGTGATTCGGGTGCTGACTAAAACCGATTTAGCCGACCCCGAAGTGACTAAAAAATGGCAAGATTTTTTGGAGCTGGAACAAGGGGTTAAAACTTTGGCGGTGACTACCCAACAGCCAGAGAAAATCAAACAAATCATCGATTTATGTGCGCGAATGCTGCCGGAAAAAACCGAAGCCAATAAAGTGATTCGCACCATGATTATGGGGATTCCCAATGTCGGTAAATCCACTATTATCAATATCTTAGCGGGGCGGATTATCGCTAAAACCGGTAATGAACCGGCGGTTACCAAGCAGCAGCAGAAGATTAATTTAAGAAACAATATTATTTTGTCCGACACGCCGGGGGTATTGTGGCCGAATCTGGAAAATCGTCATGGCGGTTATCGTTTGGCGGTGACTGGGGCGATTAAAGACACCGCTTTTCAGCATGATGATATTGCTTTGTTTGCCTTGGATTACTTGATCAAAGCCTATCCTGAGCTGGTGCAAAAACGCTATCAGCTAGAAGATATGCCCACTGAATCGACAGCGTTATTGGAAGCGATTGGCAGACGGCGTGGTTGTTTGCGGGCGGGGAAACAAGTTGATATGGATAAAGCCGCGAAGCTGTTTTTAACCGAATTGCGAGCTGGAACGCTTGGGCAAATCAGCTTGGAATTACCGGAAATGATGCTGGTGGAAATGGAAGAAGTGGCGCTGATTAGGGAAGAAAAGGCGGCTAAGAAAGCGGCGAGAAGCCGGCGGTAAAGCTAGAGGAAGGGGTTACCAAGCAAGCTTGGTAACCAAAAATTTTATTTTATTTCTTTAGCGGCACTTACCCTGTTTAATGATTCTAGTCCCCAGCCAATCAATGTGCCGTTTTTGAAGATTAGTGGCGTAGTTTCTTTTAAAGTTAAGCGTTTAAATGTTTGGTTTTTTGCGGTCACATAGTACAAAACATCATACTGAATCCCTTGCTCGCCTATAAATGCTTCGGTATGAAATGGGTTGCTAACCAAACCATCATGGGTTTTGGCAACGTTATCGCCCATTAGTGAAACCAAATCTGTTTTAGTGATGCCTATAGATAATTTATTAATATTCAGCTGATTTTTTTGAGCCAATTCAGCTAGTGAAATTGTTTTTACTTCAGGTCCTGATGCGCAACCAATAGAAAATAAAAGTATTGAAAGGAAAATAACTAATTGCTTCATTATTTGATTTCCGAGTATTTTGTAGAAAGACGTTTGCTAACAATTAAATCGAAAGCAGACAGAAATGTATTGGTAAATTTAATATTACGCAAGAAGGGAAGGATA
>CAIZCB010000105.1 GCA_903931355.1 uncultured Pseudomonadota bacterium | reverse complement strand
TTAGCCAATAACAGCTTCTATAAACACGGTCAGTAGGGTATATTTGCCAAAAATTATAATAATTGATGCGCTTTTAAGGCATCAAGCTAACACAGGAGCTTCACTCATGATCCAAGAAGGCGTCGATAAATCAAAACGCCAGTTTCTAACCACGGCTTTATCAGTGGTTGGCGCGGTGGGGACAGGTTATCTGGCTGTCCCCTTTCTTTCTCAAATGCAACCAAGCGCGAAAGCGATGGCAGCGGGCGCTCCTGTTGAAGTCGACATTAGCAAAATGGAAGCAGGCCAGTTAATCCGTATCGCATGGCGCGGCAAACCGGTTTGGGTACTTAACCGTACGCCAGAAGTTTTGGCGACACTGGTGACACTGGATAGCAAACTGGCTGACCCACAATCCGCTGAGTCAAGTCAGCCTGAGTTAAGCAAAAACTCTTTACGCTCTATTAAGCCTGAGATTTTTGTCGCTGTTGGTCTTTGCACCCATTTAGGTTGCTCTCCGACTTTCCGCCCTGAAGTTGCCCCCAATGACTTAGGTGCTGATTGGAAAGGTGGCTTTTTCTGCCCTTGTCACGGTTCTTGGTTTGACCTTGCAGGTCGCGTTTATCGCGGTGTGCCAGCACCAACCAATCTTGAGGTTCCTCCTTACCGTTACATTACAGACACCCTCATCATCATCGGCGAAGAAAGCGAGGCATCTAAAGCATGAAACAAAGACTAAACCAATGCTCAGAGTGGTTTTTAGAACGCTTTCCACTCTCCGACCTCTGGAACGAACACATGGCGCACTACTATGCGCCTAAAAACTTCAATATCTGGTATTTCTTCGGCTCATTAGCCTTGTTTGTGCTGGTTAACCAGTTCATTACCGGTATTTTGCTGACCATGAACTATAAACCTGACGCTAAATTGGCATTCGACTCGGTCGAATACATCATGCGTGATGTGCAATGGGGCTGGTTAGTTCGCTATATGCATTCAACCGGTGCATCGGCGTTCTTTATCGTCGTTTACCTGCATATGTTCCGGGGTTTGTTGTACGGATCATTCAAACAGCCACGAGAGCTGATTTGGATTTTCGGTATGCTGATTTTTGTTTGCTTGATGGCAGAAGCTTTTATGGGCTATTTGCTACCTTGGGGACAAATGTCTTACTGGGGTGCTCAGGTAATTATTTCGCTATTCAGCGCGATTCCTGTCATTGGTGACGAATTGTCATTGTGGGTTCGTGGTGATTACGTTGTTTCTGACGCGACATTAAACCGTTTCTTCGCTTTCCACGTTATCGCAGTGCCTTTAGTGCTGTTGATTTTGGTGTTCTTGCACATCGTTGCTTTGCACGAAGTTGGCTCGAACAACCCAGACGGTATCGAAATTAAAGAAAACACTAACTGGCAAGGCAGACCGTTAGACGGTATCCCTTTCCACCCTTACTACACTGTGAAAGATATTGTTGGCGTTGGTGTCTTCATGTTCTTCTTCGCGGTAGTGATTTTCTATATGCCGGAAATGGGCGGTTTCTTCTTGGAACACGCTAACTTTATCCCAGCTGATCCACTAAAAACCCCAGAGCACATTGCACCGGTTTGGTATTTCACACCGTTCTACGCAATTTTACGTGCAGTACCTGATAAATTTGCCGGTGTTATTGCGATGGGCGGCGCTATCGTTGTGTTGTTCATCTTGCCTTGGTTGGATCGTAGTCCGGTTAAATCAATCCGTTACCGTGGCGGCATGTTCAAAAAAGCCTTATTGCTATTCGTTATCAGCTTTATCGGCTTAGGCTACTTAGGCACACAACCTGCCACACCAGTAGCAACTAACATTGCGCGGATTTTTACCGCGGTTTACTTTGGCTTCTTCTTATTGATGCCTTTGTACACTCGTTGGGAAAAAACCAAACAACTTCCAGAACGCTTAACTGAGCAACGTACCCTTGAAGACCGCATTCCTGATGCTATCGCTTTATTCGACGAAGTGACTATCGCCGAACAATCGACTAATGCAGCGGGTGCAACCGTTACTCAAAGAAGGCCGAATCCGGCAGGCATTAAAGCTGTGCTGTTTCGATTTGTTAAGAACTTAAAAGAAAGCCTCGATTAAGCTATGAAAACAATAATAACTACACTTTTGTTGTTGCTGTCTCTGAGCGCACATGCCAGCGGTGGTGACGTTAAACTGGAATCAGCCGATATTGATTTGTCGGATACTGCTTCTTTGGAGCGTGGCGCGAAACATTACGTCACTTACTGCTTAGGTTGCCATGCGGCTAAACACATTCGTTATAAACGTATCGCTTTAGATTTACATTTAGACGAAAGTGAAATCCTGAAAAACGTAGCACCACAAGGTGCAGGCATTTACGACCAAATGCATTCAG
>CAIZCB010000104.1 GCA_903931355.1 uncultured Pseudomonadota bacterium | reverse complement strand
TTCTTGCTGAGCTTGAGCCACGGGCACTTGGTTGGAGCAGATTAACTGATGAAGTTTATTTTCCAGTTGATCTTTGACATGCGCATTGAGTGGATGAGTAACAAACGACTCTGGCCATAAGTTTTTGATTGAATTTGAGCCTCCTAGCTCAAGACTGATCAGATGATCAACCTCAAACTCACCTGGCTGGTGACGATAAATGCCATAGCTTTGATAAGCCTGTTGCTTAACTGCTTGTGGTACATCTCGAACCGTCTTGGTATATCCAGACACACAAATCACATTAGGATCGGTAGTCAACACATCCCCCGGAGTTTTAAGCGGATCGGGAAAAATCGGTGAATCGGCAATACAGGGCTGAATTGAAAGTAAGCCAATCAATATCAAAAGTTTGCTGGTTAATCTAGGCATATCTGTTTTTGTACATAATTTTAATGGTTAGTTTGGGATTATAAGATAGGTGAGGCGTATCAGTTGAGATGCTTGCTATTGCTTTACATAGAAGCAAGCAAAAACCTCTTGTGGATTTAATTCAACAAGAGGTTTTGTTTTTTGAGTGGATTAGTAAGTTAAAGACATACCGACAAATACGGAACGGCCCATGCCAGGAATGTTACGGGTATTGCTTTTCTCTGCGCCACCCAAGCTCATAGCATAGTAGTCGCCAGTGTATGCGCCCGCTAACGGATGGTAGTACTGTTTATCCAATACATTGTCCAAGCCAACGTCAATGCTCAAGTTTTTCCATTGATAGCCTGTTTTGGCATTTAACAACACATAAGAAGGTGTGGTTAACTCATGACGAATTTGCTGAACATCGCTTTTACCATCAACAAACTGCATTTCAATCGCGTTTTTCCAACCTTGCAATTTATGATCTAAGCTCAATTTCATATTGAATGGCATCATGTGATACAGATTACCGCCATCCATACGCTCACCACGCACATAACTCATGGTTGTATGAGTGCCGAATTGTCCATAAGTATCGTGTTTAAACAAATCAGCTCTAGCGCTTAAATCAGCCCCCCAAAGACGTGCGTCATGATTTTGGGTTTGAAGATAATAAAAATCTTTTGAGGTATTATTCAATGCATTAGTGGCGCAGGTAGTTCCTAATTGCCCACAACGATCCGCATCAATAAAGTTTTCAACATAGCTGAAATAAGGCGTCGCTTTAATTTCCCAACTATTATTTTCCGCTTCATGAAATGCGGCATTAAAACTAATATTGTGGGCAGTTTCAGGCTTTAGATTCATATTACCAACATAACCATTACCGTCACCATAAGTGCCAATCATAGTCATCATCATTCCCGAGGTACTCCAAGGATATAACTCATACAAACTTGGCATACGGTTTTTACGGGCATAACCAAACTCATACTGACTGACTTTATTGGGGGTAAATTGCATCAGGGCAGTAACATCAAAAGTATCATAGTTTCTTTCATGATCTTTTCCATTGAATAATCTTGTGGCAGAGTTTTGATTGGAGGAAATATCCATCATAGACGCTGCGTAAGTTGCTACATTTCCAGTATCTGCACTAGTATGGTCATACCTAAGACCGAGCATAGATTTCCATTCAGAACTCCAGTTTCTTTCCCATTCAGCAAAAGTACCGACTCTATCTCTGCTTGCATTATTTAGGTTTATAAAAGTAAAGGGCCCCATCATCCCGTTAGTACCAGGAACTGGCGGCCAAAAATCATTGATTCTATTGCTATGAAACTCATTACCAATCCGCACAGTATCATTTTGATTTATGGGCAATTCGGCTTGAACTTTATACCCAAGATTTCGTCCCCGTGTTTCCATTGGCATCTTTCCAGTCAATGCACGATTTGGCTTATTGGAATAAAACTTATCGCCCTCAATATCCATACTATGACTAGTGTTCTCCAAATAGAGACTACTTTCCAGACGCCCCCAATCGAAATCACCTTTGTATAGAACATTTCCAAAGATACTGTCGTTATTGGTTAAATCCATCCGCTGGTTAGGAAATCCTTGGAATGGAATGTGTTGCTGACCACCTTTAAATTCAAGCAGATGGTTATCAAATTTAAACGCAATTGACGCTGCATGATTTTGATTTTCGTAAGCCGTTGATTTTACGATCTGACCATTACCATCGTTATAGTTCATGCTTTCGCTATGTGATCCGGTGTAATCCAAGCGAACATTTTGATTAGCGACACCCGCAGCAATACTGCCACCAAACGCATCGCCATTACTACGATAAAAAGCCGATGCTTTACCGTTAATCAAAATATCTTGGCCGGCTGCGGCAAATTTCGGATCAGCTGATTTCACTGCAATCGTGCCACCAATACTGTCACCGCCCATACTGACAGGTGTAACACCCTGCATAATCGTAATGGTGCCAACATTAGTCCGGTCGATATACGACAAAGGCGGATTCATGTGATTAGCACACGCCGACGTAATCGTCATACCATTAACATCAATCTTAACCCTATCGTCGTTCAAGCCATGAATGATAGGTAACGAAGAAACCCCACCACCGCCTTGTAAACTAATGCCAGCGGTATCTTCAAGTAATTTCGCGGTATCAGAGACTTGCGCTTGTTTAGCACTAACTTCTGCCGACGTAATTTCGGTAGTGGTTAAAGTATTAGTCACCGGACGTTTATCAGTGACAACCACTTTCTCTAAAACCGTTGGCTCCTCTTGGGTTTTATCAGCAGCTATTGAGTCTTGGGTTGTGATTAGCAGCGTTGGCAAAGCCAAAACCGCAGTGGCAAGTTTGTTTTTTGATTTAATCAATGGCACATCCTCATTGCAGTTAACAAATGCGATTGGGCCAATGTTTTTGGCATTGACACAACAATCAGTTGTAATAATGCAAATACCATGCCAATTTAAAGCCTTTTAAGTGTTATCGGATACCGCCACAACAATATCCCCGTATAATCATATGCTTATCTACTTTAGTAATATAAATATTAATGATGTTGGATTTTTTAAACCTGCTATTGATACGCTTTAATAATTAAGCTGTGTTATATGACACAAATCACCATTTATTTTTAGGTTAAATAACACAGTTTAATTTGTATTTTTCGCTGATTGACCTAGTAATCAAGCCTTTTTCCTATAAAAACACCGTAAATCTGACTTTTTATTGGCTAAAAGCAGGGCAAAAAACACCAAAAATGCCATTTCAAGACCAAAAGTGTGTGATATGCCACAGTTTTTCAGGGAAAAAACAGTGTTTCGGCTAGGCAACGATGCTTATTAGTGATTAATAGCGGCCTGATAAATGTGGAACAATTATTGCTTAGCTAATTAATAGCCGCTGATTGTTACTATCAGCAAAAGCCTATTTTTCAACATCACAGACCAACAATCACAATGTCTCACCCACCTTTGCTTCAAGCTGTTAATTTAGTTGTTCACTACAAATCCCATCAAGCCATCGATAATCTCAATCTCTCGGTGCCGGCTGGCTGTGTTTACGCCATGCTCGGTGGTAATGGTGCTGGTAAAACCTCAACCATCGCCACTTTTCTAGGTTTCAATTTGCCGACTAGCGGCCAAGTGCTGATTGACGGCGAAACGCCACAACAAAACCCAGAGGCGGTTCGCGCCAAGCTGGCGTATTTACCGGAAAACGTCGCCTTGTACGATTACATGAGCGGCTTGGAAAATCTGAGTTTTTTCTGCACCTTGGCTGGTATTCATTTAAATAAGCAACAAGCGACTGAGTTGCTGAATGGCACAGGCTTACAAGCCGATGCCCATCACAAACGCGTTGCTATGTATTCGAAAGGGATGCGGCAAAAAGTCGGTTTAGCGATTGCCGATGCGAAACAAGCCAAGGTGATGCTGTTAGATGAACCGACCTCTGGATTAGACCCCAGCGCTGCCAACGATTTTGCCCAACGAATTCGCAACGCTGCCGATAGCGGCATGGCGGTACTGATGGCCACCCATGATTTGTTTAACGCCAAACAAGTCGCGGATCGAATTGGGATTATGAAAACCGGTCGCTTAGTTGAAGAGTTTGATGCTCACAGCGTCGCCCATGACGAACTGGAAGCTAAATATCTGGCTCATGCACGAGGCTTATGATGATTATCGCAATCGTAAAAAAAGAAATACTGTCGCTATTGCGCGATGGTCGTTTTTTAGTCTTGGCGCTATCAATCTTTATCTTGCTCAGCGGCTTTTTCCTCGCCTCCAGCGCTGAATACCAACAAATTCAGGCCGAAAAACAAGCGATTGGCGCCGATGTTCGCCAGCAATGGGATAACCAAGGGGTTAAAAACCCTCATTCCGCCGCGCATTTTGGGATTTATGTTTTCAAACCTGATTTAGCCTTGGCGGCAATAGATCCCGGTTTGCGACCGTTTACCGGCCAATCGCTTTGGTTAGAGCCACATAAACGCAACTTAAACCGCCACACCCCCGCCGCCGATCAAACTTTATCCGGTCGCTTTGGGCAAATGACAGCGGCTTTTGTGTTGTATGCCCTATTACCTTTGATGATGATTGCCTTAGCTTTTAACGCCATCAGCCAAGAACGCGAACAAGGCACTTTGCGGATGCTGCATTGCTTAGGCATTTCTGGCAAACAGTTATTGTTTGGCAAATTTATAGGCTTATTAAGCGCATTTGTGTTGGTACTAAGCCCTGCAGTGCTGGTTTCGCTGTCAATTTTGGCTTATCAATTCAGCTTGAATAGCGACGATTTGAGCAGAATGCTGATTTTAAGCTTGGGATTTTTAAGCTATTACGCGATTTTTGCCGCCTTATCGATGGCGGTGTCTGCCGCTTTACCGAGTAGTCGCGCGGTGTTATTTAGTCTGGTGGCGTTTTGGCTGGCCAGTGTTTTAGTCGCACCACGCATTGGTGCAGCGGTTGCTGAAAGCTTGCAACCTAGCCCTGAAGCCACCCAATTTTGGCAAGCGATACACCATGACATTCAAAATGGCTTGGATAACGACGGCAACGCCAAAGCCCGTGAAGCTGCTTTCAAACAACAAGTTTTACAACAATACGGCGTTGAACGTCCCGAAGATTTACCCTTGGGTTACACCGCTTTGTTGCGGCATTTTAATGACGAATACGCCAGCAAAGTTCACGACTTACACTTTGGCAAATTGCGTGACAGCTTCCAGCAACAACAAGCCTTAAGCCATTTAGCCTCCTGCTTAGGCCCAACAATTGCCATGCGCTCATTATCAATGACTTTAGCTGGCATGGATTTACGCCATCAATACCATTTTGATGATGCCGCCGAACAATATCGTCATTATTTCATTGGCTTAACCGACGATTGGGACAGACAACGCAGCCAAGGCACCCAACGCAATGCCGAAGGCGATAATTTAGATTGGCATAGCGTCGAAGCGTTTAACTACAGCCCACCTAACTGGCAATTTGCGCTAACGACCGCTTGGCTCGATTTAGTGGTTTTAGCGGCTTGGTTGGCCGCAGCGTTAAGTTTATTAATCTTGGCCGCTCGGAGATTAAAGCCATGAAGCAATTATTAAAAGTTGAAAGCCTGCGTTTTTTACGCAATCCATTAAATCATTGGGTGTTAGCGGTATTTTTGGTTTTATTAGCAAGCTCGGCGATTTGGGCCGGACTATCTGCCAGTGAATTTCGGCAACGTAGCGTTCAGCATCAACAACACGGGCAAAACAGCCTCGAAAAGCTACAAAATTCCTCGTCTACCCCTGAACCTTGGGCGGATTTACCGGCATTAGGCGGCTTAGCGTTAAGCGTTCGCCAGTTTGATTTACTCAATCCTGAAATCCGGATTTTGACCCGTAGCCGTTACAACGATGGTCGTAATAGTGATGCCTTGTTTAATCCCTTATTACGCGAATTAGGCTTGCCAGATTTTGCGACAGTCTTGGTTTTATTGTTGCCGCTAACCTTGATTGGCCTGAGTTACGGACTGGTGCAAGAAGATCGCGAACGCGGGAGCTGGCGCTTGGTTTGTGCACAAATGGCTAAGCCTTGGCGGTTGGTGTTTGCAGGTTTAGCTATCCGCTGGCTGGCGGTGATTTTATTAGCCGGTTTCGCCTCTGTGTTGGCATTTGGCTTGGATTCTGGCAGTGATGTCAGTAGCTTAATCAATTGGTTAGCGATACTGACCAGCTTTTCATTAGCATGGCTGGCCTTAATTGCATTAATGATTTTATTGCCGATATCGTCAGCAGCGGCAGGTTTAGCGATGCTGGGGATTTGGTTAATTACCACTTTTGCCATACCAGCGGGTTTAAGCTGGGCAGCGAATTTGCAACAGCCGATGCCATCTCGATTAACCGCGATTGTCGCCGGTCGAAGTATTGATGCCGAAGTTAATAAACAACGCGATACTTTATTACTCGACTGGTATCAACAACATCCCAACATCAAAGTGCCAAGCGATTGGTCAACCGTGCCCAGACAAGTGATGGGCTTACCGGCTAATCAAATCCAAGACCAAAAAGTTAGACCTTTGCAACGTCAATTCTATGCGGTCAGACAAACGCAATTTGAATTTATGCAGCGCTATGGCTTTTTGTCACCGGCTTTAAGCGTGGTATTAAGCGCCGACCAACTAGCAGGAATTGATGCACCGCGCTATGCCGGATTTATTGATTTGGTGAATCAGTTTGAAGACCAATGGCGCGAGTATTTTGTCCCGCATTTAATGGCTGGCGATAAATTAAGCCCTGCCGATTACCAAGCAATGCCGAGTTTTAATCCACAGAGTTTGACCGCAACGGCTAATGGTTTGAGCTTAATAAAACTATTAACAGTTGCTTTGCTGGGCTTTGGATTAGTGGTTTGTTTACGCAAGCAACTAGCTAAGCCTTAATTCAATTAGGCCAGCTAAGCTAATGGCTTTGCTGGCTGATGGGCTTCGAGTGCCCGAAACGCTGACGCTTATTCGTGCCTACCAAAAAGATTGGCTTTGGATTAGCGATTATTTACACAAACAACTAACCAAGCCTTAAT
>CAIZCB010000103.1 GCA_903931355.1 uncultured Pseudomonadota bacterium | reverse complement strand
TGATGCTTGGTCTGATTTCTTACCAGAAAGCAAACCGATTATTGCCGATTGGACTGCCCCAATTAGTTGCGGCAACTTCAATACCAAAACCAAAAAGTGTTCTGGACAGAACTACAAATAACATTGGATGTTTGGATACCCACGGCAAGGATGCCGAGGGTATCCCCCTCTTCGAGGAATCGTCATGCCTAGCTCAACTTTTAGAACCCATTTAAAAACGCCGACACACCTTCAATCAACGCTGTTTCGCCCAGCTAGTTCCGGTGTTTTTAAAAGGCTTCCAAGATTTATTTTTTCGCTGATGTTAGCTGTCAGCCTACCCTGCCTAGCACAAAGCCCAAGCGATTTTAACCAAGCCTTAGATTTGTTAAGACAAGGCAGTATGCAAGATCGCGAAGTGGCGATTGAACAATTAGCCATCGAACCGCAAAGCCTGAATCTGTTGCAAGCGCTACAAGACGGTAAATTGTTTGAGTTAAAAGCCGAAACCAAACTGGTAATTGCTCAAGAATCTAACACTGGCTACCAACTCAGCGATGCACTCAGCAGCGCAGCTTTGGGCGAAGTGGATCGCAGCGCGGTCAGCAAAATCAATCTCAACAACAAACTGCGTGGCAACTTACGCAAACTGATTGGTCAATTACAGATCAATGCTGACGATGCCGAAGTACGCTTAACCGCAGTCAAAGCCATTAGCAAAGAAGCGGATAGCAAAATCTTGGCCTTATTACGCCAACGTTTAAGCATCGAAACCGCACCCACTGTTAAACAGGCAATTGAACAAATTCTGTTATTGCAAGACATGGATAGCACCGACAAAGCGGTGCGAATTGATGCGATTAACCAGCTGAAAGAACACGATAGCCAAGACGTGGTTAACCGTTTGCAAGCGATGACCGAACAAAACAGCGACGGTGAATTCCAAGAAGCCGATAGCGATATTCGCAACTTGGCTGCCGCTGCGTTGAGCAAGATTCAAGCAAGAATCCAAGCCTATGCGGCGATTGAAACCGTGTTCTTTGGTTTAAGTTTGGGTGCAGTATTAGTGTTATCAGCAATTGGTTTAGCGATTACCTTTGGAGTAATGGGCATTATCAATATGGCGCATGGCGAGTTAATGATGCTCGGCGCTTATAGCACTTATGTGATGCAACAATTGCTACCGAATCATTTGGGTTTAGCGTTGATTATCTCAATTCCAGTCGCGTTTTTAGTATCGGCTTTGGTCGGTGTTGCGATTGAACGCGGGATTATTCGCTTCTTATATGGCCGTCCATTAGAAACGTTATTGGCAACCTTTGGCGTCAGTCTGTTTTTACAACAAACCGTGCGTTCGATTTTCTCACCGCTCAACCGCAGTGTCGCTACGCCAAGCTGGTTAAGTGGTTCATGGCAAATCAACGACTTTCTATCCTTAACTTGGAACCGCTTTTACATTCTGCTGTTTTGTCTGCTGGTGTTTACTGCTTTATTGCAAATCTTAAAACGCACCAAACTCGGTTTAGAAGTTCGCGCAGTGGCACAAAACCGTGGCATGGCGAGAGCGATGGGAATTCCTACTGCGAAAGTCGATGCAATGACTTTTGGTTTAGGTTCTGGGATTGCTGGTGTGGCGGGTGTGGCGTTGAGTCAAATCACCAACGTCGGCCCTAATCTTGGTCAAGCCTATATCGTCGATTCCTTCATGGTAGTGGTGTTTGGCGGGGTTGGTAATTTGTTTGGCACTTTAGTCGCAGGCTTTACCTTGGGGATTGCTAATAAATTTTTAGAACCTTATGCCGGCGCGGTATTAGCCAAAATTCTGGTGTTGGTATTCATCATCTTATTCATTCAAAAACGGCCACGGGGTCTATTCCCACAAAAAGGCCGGGCAGCGGAGGCCTAATCATGATGGCTAATTTAGATAAATCTTACGGCAGCGTGCTGAGCTTATTGCTAATCGTCACGCTGGGTATTCCACTCTGTAATATGTTGTTCCCAGCTGATTCGGCCTTACATTTTTCCGCTTACAGCGTGTCGTTAATTGGCAAATATTTATGCTTTGCCCTGCTGGGTTTGTCCTTAGACATGGTCTGGGGTTATGCGGGGATTCTGGTTTTAGGCCAAGGTGCATTTTTTGCCTTGGGCGGTTATGCAATGGGTATGTATTTGATGCGTCAAATTGGCTCACGCGGGGTTTATGGCGACGCTTTATTGCCAGATTTCATGGTGTTCTTGAATTGGAAAGAGTTGCCTTGGTATTGGCATGGCTTTGAACACTTTGGCTTTGCACTATTGATGGTGGTTTTAGTGCCCGGTGTATTAGCGTTTGTATTTGGTTGGTTGGCGTTTCGTTCGCGAGTGACAGGGGTTTATTTATCGATCATCACTCAAGCCTTGACCTATGCACTGTTGCTGGCTTTTTTCCGCAATGAAATGGGCTTTGGCGGCAACAACGGCTTAACCGATTTTAAAGATATTTTGGGATTCAACATTCAATCCGAAGCGGTGCGTTCGCTGTTGTTATTTGCTTCTGGCGCCAGCTTAATTGGGGCTTTGTTACTGTGCCGCTGGATTGTCAACAGCAAACTAGGCCGCGTGGTAACCGCGATTCGCGATCAAGAATCCAGAGTACGGTTTTTAGGTTATCGAGTCGAACTGTTCAAACTTTGGGTATTTGTGTTTTCAGCGATGTTAGCCGGTGTCGCAGGCGCTTTGTATGTGCCTCAAGTCGGCATTATCAACCCTAGCGAATTTTCACCGCTTAACTCTTTGGAAATTGTGATTTGGGTAGCAATCGGTGGTCGCGGCACTTTGTACGGTGCAATTATCGGCGCGGTGTTAGTCAACTATGCCAAAACCGTATTAACCGGCTTGATGCCAGAAATTTGGTTGTTTTCACTCGGCGCGGTGTTTGTATTGGTGACTTTGTTATTACCTGACGGCATCGTCGGTTTACTTAAACGTCAACGCCAAACCATCGCCGCCAAAACCGGTCTTAAAACAGGAGTAGCCAGCGCATGATGCCCTTAACCCACTCTGAAGATGTTGTCGCCAGTGCTTTGGTGACTAACAGCGTCGATACTCGACATGGCCCCGTGCTGTACATGGAAGATGTCAGCGTTAGCTTTGATGGTTTTAAAGCCCTCAATCATTTATCGCTGTATATCAACGATGGTGAATTGCGCTGTGTAATTGGTCCAAACGGTGCGGGTAAAACCACGCTAATGGATGTCATCACCGGCAAAACGCGCCCTGATAGCGGCTCGGTGTTTTTTGGTCAGACCATTGATTTATTGGAATTGGACGAACCCGCAATTGCTCAAGCCGGTATTTGTCGCAAATTCCAAAAACCCAGTGTTTTCGATGCGTTAACCGTGTTCGAGACTTTGGAATTGGCGTTAAAAACCGACAAACGCACTTGGCCAACTTTGTTTCATAAACTCAATGAACAACAACGCCACCGTATCCATGAAGTGTTAACCACCATTGGCTTAAGCAGCTTGATTAACCAGCCAGCGGGGATTTTGTCGCACGGCCAAAAGCAATGGTTAGAAATTGGCATGTTGTTAATGCAAGAACCAAAAGTAATGCTGGTCGATGAGCCGATTGCCGGTATGACGCATCAAGAAATTGAACGTACCGCTGAATTATTGCTATCGCTACAAGGCAAACATTCGCTGGTGGTGGTCGAACACGATATGGAATTTGTGCGTAGCATCGCTCGGAAAGTGACGGTATTGCATGAAGGCTCGGTGTTGACCGAAGGCACAATGGACGAGGTACAAAATGATCCTCGGGTTATACAAGTTTATCTGGGGGGCTAATGCTTAACATTACCGCACTACAACAATATTACGGCGCCAGTCATACCTTATGGGATTTGGATTTACAGGTTAAACAAGGCAGTTGCGTGTGTTTAATGGGCCGCAACGGGGTTGGCAAAACCACTTTGTTAAAATCGATTATGGGTTTAATTCCGGTCGCAGACGGCAGTATTCAATTTGATGGCATCGATTTAAGCCGCGCCAAAGCCGAAACCCGCGCCGAATTAGGCATCGGCTATGTGCCGCAAGGTCGTGAGATTTTCCCATTGCTGACTGTCGAAGAAAATCTGAAAACCGGTTTACGCGCTGCCAATAAACAAGGGATTAAAAAAGTCCCCGACAGCATTTACGAGATTTTTCCGGTGCTAAAACAAATGCTCAAACGTCGTGGCGGTGACTTGTCCGGTGGTCAGCAACAGCAATTAGCAATTGGCCGAGCCTTGGTTTTAAATCCGCGTTTATTGATTCTCGATGAACCGACCGAAGGGATTCAACCGAATATCGTTAGCGAAATTGGCGATGTGATTATTCGTTTGAACAAAGAACTGGGCGTCACGGTTTTGCTGGTTGAACAAAAACTGCCATTTGCTCGCAAAGTAGCAGACAGCTTTTGCATTATGGATCGTGGTCGCCATGTCGCAGTCGGCGCTATCGATGAATTAAACCAAACTATGGTAAAACGCTATTTAACGGTTTAAACCGCTTTCTGGAGCTTGTGATGAACACCGAATTTATAAAATTATTGACCGCTTGTTTATTGATGGTTTGGGCATTTCCGAGCGATGCTCACAGTAGCTTGGAAGCGATGCAAGCTGGTGGTAGCAATTTACATGGCTTAATCGCCGCCGCGATTCACCCTTTGGTGGAAAATGGCTTTTTAGTAATGGCGGCTTTGTTGGTGAGTTTTTATAGCTGGCTGGCGGGGCATTTGATTCGGCGTTTTGCATTCAAGTGAACTCGATCAACCCAAAACCATTAAGCGGTTGGCAAGCGGATTTAAAACTGGGTTTTGAATTTCGCGGCGAAAAAACCGTGCTGGCAGAGCGCCAACATTACGGGCCGTTAACCGTACAAAGACCGTTTTATCCTGAAGGCGGGGTTTGTCATGTGTATTTATTACACCCACCGGGCGGTGTTGTAGCCGGTGATCAATTAAGCATTAGCGCCAGTGCAGCCAGCGGCAGCCATGCCTTAATCACCACCCCAGCGGCTGGAAAGTTTTACCGTAGCGGTGGCGAAACGGCCAGCCAAAACGTGTCATTAACTGTCGCCAGTGATGCGACTTTGGAATGGTTGCCGCAAGAAACCATCGTCTATCAAGGTGCGCGTTTCAATTCCAGCATGAACATCGACTTAGCCGAAAATGCCCGTTTTATTGGCTGGGAAGTTTTGGCTTTAGGCCGACCAGCGGCTGGCGAAGGCTTTGATAACGGTGAAGCGTGGTTGAACTGGCAAATCCATCGCCAAGGCCGTTTGTTTTACCGCGAACGCTTGCGTTTAGATGCTCAAGCCTTTGTTGCCTGTTGGGGATTGGACAATCATTCCGCTTGCGGCATATTGTTTGCCTATCCTACAACTGCGGCTGATTTAGAAGCCGTGCAGCAATTGATTGGCGAGCATCCGCTCCGTGGCGTGACCAGAATTGATGATATGCTGATTTGTCGCGGCTTAGATGCTCGCGCCGACCTGTTAAGAGATTTTTTTCAACAAGTCTGGCAACTGCTTAGAACTGAAATCGCTCACCGCCCCGCTTCGGCACCTCGAATTTGGGCGACTTGATACGGAACACACCATGCAATTAACACCTCGTGAAAAAGACAAATTATTACTGTTTACCGCCGCTTTAGTCGCCGAACGCCGCAAAGCGCGTGGCGTTAAGCTCAACTATCCCGAAGCGGTGGCTTATATCTCGGCCGCGATTATGGAAGGCGCGCGTGACGGGCAAACCGTGGCTGAATTGATGGCTTATGGCCGGACTTTATTAAGCCGTGATGAGGTGATGGAGGGGATTGCTGAAATGTTGCATGACGTGCAAGTCGAAGCCACTTTCCCCGACGGCACTAAATTAGTCACAGTCCACGAGCCGATTGTTTAAACAAAAATATTGGCCGTAGGATGTGCTAAGCGATAGCGCAGCGCATCAATCGCGAACGATGCGCTTCACGTTGTTCAGCACATCCTATGGCGCTTAACTTAATGGAAGGAGCCCCCATGATTCCTGGCGAAATCATCGCCGCCGATGGCGAAATCGAACTGAACAGCGGCCGAGCCAAACTTGAATTATTGGTCGCTAACACCGGCGACCGCCCAATCCAAGTCGGCTCGCATTATCATTTTTACGAAACCAACCCCGCTTTGGCATTTGACCGCGAAGCCAGCCGTGGCTTTCGTTTGGATATTGCCGCTGGCACTGCGGTTCGTTTTGAACCCGGCCAACAACGCCAAGTTAACCTGGTCGCTTTTGGCGGCTTACGCAAAGTCTACGGTTTTAGACAAGCCATCATGGGCGGATTGGAGGCAGAAGCATGAGCAAAATTAGCCGTCAGGCATACGCTGATATGTTCGGCCCCACCACTGGCGATCGAGTCCGGTTAGCCGATAGCGGGCTGTTTTTACAAGTCGAAGCCGATTACACCATTTACGGTGATGAAGTGAAATTTGGTGGTGGCAAAGTAATTCGCGATGGCATGGGGCAAAGCCAGCTGGATAATTCAGTCGCGGTTGATTTGGTGATTACCAATGCCTTGATTATCGATTATTGGGGCATCGTCAAAGCCGATGTCGGAATTAAAGATGGCCGAATCGCGGCGATTGGTAAAGCCGGTAATCCTGACGTACAACCCGGGGTGACTATCGTAATTGGCCCCGGTACTGAAGTGATTGCCGGTGAAGGTCAAATCCTTACCGCTGGCGGCATTGATGCTCATATCCATTTCATTTGCCCACAACAAATTGAAGAAGCTTTAGCCTCTGGGGTTACCACCATGATTGGCGGCGGCACTGGCCCCGCTACTGGCACCAACGCCACCACTTGCACTCCCGGCCCTTGGCATATCGAGCAAATGCTGAAAGCATTGGACGGTTTCCCAATGAATTTTGGTTTATTGGGTAAAGGCAACGCCAGCTTACCAGCGGCTTTGGAGCAACAAGTGGCAGCTGGTGCGATGGGTTTAAAGCTGCATGAAGATTGGGGAACCACACCAGCGGCGATTGATTGTTGTCTGGATGTTGCCGAGCGTTTTGATGTGCAAGTGGCGATTCATACCGACACCTTGAACGAATCGGGTTTTGTTGAAGACACTTTTGCCGCTTTCAAAGGCCGCACTATTCACACTTATCACACCGAAGGCGCTGGCGGCGGTCATGCGCCGGACATTATCAAAGCCTGTGGCTTGAGTAATGTATTGCCGTCCTCGACCAATCCGACTCGCCCATTCACCGTCAACACCGTTGATGAACATTTAGACATGCTGATGGTTTGTCATCATCTTGATCCTAGCATTGCCGAAGACGTTGCCTTTGCCGAATCGCGCATCCGCCGCGAAACCATTGCCGCCGAAGATATTTTGCATGACTTAGGCGCGTTTTCGATGATTTCCTCGGACTCTCAAGCGATGGGTCGGGTTGGTGAAGTGATTATTCGTAGCTGGCAAACCGCGCATAAAATGAAATTACAACGCGGCAGTTTGGGCGAAGATCCAAGCCAACATGACAATTTTCGGATTAAACGCTACATCGCCAAATACACGATTAACCCAGCCATCAGCCACGGCATTAGCCATGAAGTAGGTTCCATTGAAGTCGGCAAATTAGCTGATTTGGTATTGTGGCAACCGGCGTTTTTCGGCGTAAAACCCAGCCTGATTTTAAAAGGCGGCTTAATCGCAGCGGCACCAATGGGCGATGCCAATGCATCAATTCCGACTCCACAACCCGTACATTACCGACCGATGTTCGGCAGTTTTGGCAAAACCTCGGCCAATAACTCGATGATTTTCCTGCCGCAAGCCGCGGTGGCTAATGGTGTCGCTGAACGGCTGGCTTTACAAAAACGAGTGGGCACCGTCAAAAATACACGCAATATCGGCAAAGCAGATTTGCATCACAATCATTATCAGCCGACGATTGAAGTTGATTCACAAACCTATTTAGTTCGCGCCGACGGGCAAATTCTCAGCTGCGAACCGGTCGATGTCTTGCCGTTTGCTCAACGTTATTTCTTATTTTAATCATGCTTAAACTGACTGAATTGTCGAACAGCGACGCTAAAACTGATGATGTCTTAACCCTACCGTTTGAAGCGCGGCAAAAAAGCCGTTTGCCAGCTACCACCGATGGCGGCGTGGCGGTCGGCTTGTTTCTACCGCGTGGACAATTATTACGCTCGGGTTTGGTATTAACCGGCAGCCAAGGCTTTAAAGTGCGGGTGCAAGCGGCTTTAGAAGAGGTGTCTGTAGTCGATTGCGACGATGCCTTATTGTTCGCTCGCGCTTGTTATCACTTGGGTAATCGTCATGTCGCTTTGCAGATTCTGCCCAATCAATTGCGTTATCTCAGCGACCATGTGCTGGATCAAATGCTGGTTGGTTTAGGCTTAACCGTCAATTACCAACAACTAGCCTTTGAACCAGAAGCCGGCGCTTATCACGGTCATGGGCACTGATTTAGCCTTATTAAGGCTGTTGCAATTGGTCAGCCCCGGGCTGCCAATTGGTATGTACAGCTATTCGCAAGGCTTGGAGCGAGCGGTTGATGATGGCTGGATTGTTAATGCCGATCACTGTGAGGCATGGCTAAGCGGCTTGTTAAATCAAGCTTTGGGCTTAACCGACGCCCCAATTCTGGCGCGTTTGTATGATGCTTGGGGTGAACAGGATTTGGCAAAAGTCGAATATTGGAGCCAATACCTAATCGCTTGCCGCGAAACCGCCGAGTTGCGTAGCGAAGATAGACAAACCGGACAAGCTTTAGCGCGGTTACTGATTAAATTAGACATGCCTGACGCACAAGTTTGGTTACGTCATAGTGACGCGACATTAGCGACTTTATTCAGCTTAGCGGCGGTTAACTGGCAAATCAGCAAATCTGCTGCTTTGAGTGGTTATCTTTGGGGTTGGCTGGAAAACCAAGTGCTTTGCGCGGTTAAACTGGTGCCCTTAGGGCAAGTCGCCGGTCAACAATTACTCAGCACACTTGCCCAACAAATTCCACCAATGGTTGAACAAGCTTTGCAACTAACTGATGTACAAATTGGCGGCAGCGTGTTTGGTTTGGCTTTAGCCAGCAGCCGCCATGAAATGCAATATTCACGATTATTTCGTTCTTGAGAGTAACAACAATGACTAAAAAACCTGTCCTGAGAGTCGGTATCGGCGGCCCCGTCGGTTCTGGAAAAACTGCCTTGGTTGATGCTTTATGCAAACAAATGCGCGATCAATATCAGCTTGGCGTCGTTACCAACGATATTTACACCCGCGAAGATCAACAATTTTTAATCCGCAGCGAAGCTTTGGCGGAAGACAGAATTTTGGGCGTGGAAACCGGTGGCTGTCCGCATACGGCAATCCGCGAAGATGCATCTATGAATTTGGCTGCTGTCGATGAACTCTGCGAACGCTGGCCGGATTTGGATTTTATTATGGTGGAAAGCGGTGGCGACAACCTCAGCGCTACCTTTAGCCCTGAATTAGCCGATTTAACCATTTATGTGATTGATGTTTCAGCGGGTGACAAAATCCCGCGCAAAGGCGGCCCGGGGATTACCCGCTCTGATTTATTGGTGATTAATAAAATCGATTTAGCGCCTTATGTCGGTGCTTCGCTGGAAGTGATGGATAGGGATGCTAAGAAAATGCGCGGTGAGAGGCCGTTTGTGTTTACCAACATTAAGACTGGGCATGGTTTGGAGGCAGTGGCTAATTTTATTGTTGAGCAAGGGATGTTGGATCGCTAATCAGCTTTAATTGTTTGGATTTCGCTAACTCATTTGCGGATGGCTGAGAGTGAGGCCGAAGTCTATTGTTGCTTCGGCTCCGCTAGACACCTAGCATTATTCACCTAGACTTGATCTTCCGATTCAATTACCGGATCAAGCCTCATGCACAACCGCTTGCCGCTCACCTGCCTAGCCTTTCTGCTGGGAATCGTTGCCACTCAACATCTAGCTCATTTGCCCGATTCATGGTTGTTAATCAGTTTTTCCATCGCCGCTGTTTTTTTCGCTAAACGACGCGATTGGCTTTTGACGTTTTTATTGGCCGGCATGGTTTGGGCCAGTCTGTTCGGTGCTTGGCGATTAAACCAACGCTTACCCGAATCAGCTATCAATAAGGAGATGGTGGTTGAAGGCTATATCAGCAATTTGCCCGAACAACACAATCACCGCGTCAGTTTTGATTTTGTCGTCAGCTCGCCCAGCGAAGACTTCCCCGAAAAAATCCGCCTCAATTGGTATAACCCAGAACCAGCGCTTGCCGCCGGTCAAAACTGGCGACTGAATGTAAAACTCAAACCACCACATGGCCGCAGCAATCCCGGCGGTTTTGATTACGAAGCGTGGTTATTCGCTAACCGAATTGGCGCAACTGGCTATGTGCGTCCCAAACCCGCACCCATTAATATTGACGCTTCGATTAGCTTAAGCCGCTACTTCGCGGTTTGGCGACAAGCGCTGGCCGACAAGATCGACCAAGCACTTCCCAACGGTCAACAGCTAGGCTTAATCAAAGCCCTCAGCCTTGGCAGCCAAAGCAGCATTAGCCAACCACAGTGGGATTTGTTTCGCATCACTGGCGTGATTCACTTAATCGTGATTTCTGGCTCACACATCAGCTTAATCGCTGGTTTAGTGTATTTATGGTTAAGACGCGGCTGGGCTTGGTTGGGAATTTTGTCAGTGTCACCGCAACAAGTCGCAGCTGTATTTGCTTGGTTAACCGGCTTGTTTTATGCCGGATTAGCCGGTTACACGATTCCGACTCTACGCGCGGTGATTATGCTCAGCGTAGCGTTAGCGGCCATCGTTTGGCAGCGCAATAGCTCGCCTTTACAGATTCTATTTTTGGCACTGTTCGCAGTATTGATATTTGATCCCTTAGCGGTTTTAGCGGTCGGCTTTTGGTTATCGTTTCTGGCGGTGGCTTTATTGATTTATCTATCAGCCGGTCGCTTAGGCTTTCGGCAAACTTGGCAACAAGCCAGCCTTAGTCAACTCGCCACCACAATAGGTTTAGCGCCATTATTAATCGCCTTATTCCAACAAGTGTCACTGGTTTCACCATTAGCCAATTGGTTGGCAGTGCCTTTGATTGGCTTGTTAATCGTGCCACTGATTTTATTGGCGATGATTTTATTAGTCATCGCGCCGATTTTAGCGACGCCGGTTTTATGGTTGGTCGATCAATTACTGCAAGGATTTTGCTGGTTACTGTCGATCATGGCAGAGCTACCTCTCGCCAACCTAAACTGCCTGCCGCCACCTTGGTACGCGCTGATTTTTGCCTTGTTTGGCGTGTTGCTAATGCTGGCACCCAAAGGTTTTCCCTGTCGTTATCTAAGCCCATTGCTTTACTTGCCATTGTTATTGGTCAATATCGAACAACCCAAAGCGGGTGAAGTTTTGCTGACTTTATTAGATGTAGATCAAGGCTTATCAGCGGTGATTCAAACCCAACACCACAGCTTAGTTTTCGACACGGGGGCGAAATTTGCCGACAGCACCGACATGGGCGATGCGGTTTTGCTGCCGTTTTTGCACCATCAAGGCGTTAACAATGTTGACCATCTAATCATCAGCCACGCCGACAACGACCACAGCGGCGGCGCAGAATCGTTATTGGCAGAAATGCCGGTTCAACAAATTAGCAGCAGTGCCGCGCCGTGGGCTGAATATGCTAACGGCAACTATTGCCAAGCAGGACAAAGCTGGGAATGGGATGCGGTGAAATTTCAAATACTATCGCCACCCGCCGAGCCATTCAGCAGTGAAAACGATAATTCCTGTGTATTACAAATCAGCACCGAGAAGCAGCGTTTTTTACTAACCGCTGATATTGAACGCGATGCCGAACAATGGCTAGTCGAGCAATACGGCTCGCAGCTTCAAAGCCATGTCCTGATTGCTCCACATCACGGCAGTAAAACTTCATCCAGTGAATCGTTTTTGCAACAAGTCGCGCCTGAGTTAATTCTGATTCCAGCGGGTTATCTCAATCGCTTTCATTTCCCGCATCCATCGGTTTT
>CAIZCB010000102.1 GCA_903931355.1 uncultured Pseudomonadota bacterium | reverse complement strand
TCCCGAACCTGAGGGTTGCTCAGGTGTGTTTCGAGGGGCTTTATACATGAATTAAAGCTTTTGAAAAACACGGGTTGATAATACAAGGGTGGATAAGCGCAGCGCCATCCACCGCGAAGGCCAACATGGTGGATGACGCTGCGCTTATCCACCCTACGCCACTTCGTTATTCCTATTCGCTTCGGTCATTCACGCGAAGACGGGAATCCAAGTGATGGACTTCGGCATCCCCTGATTAGACCGTAACTTCAACAAATTCAATTGTTTGTTACAATTCCGCCCTTCGCATCGTATTTCCGTTTATTAGGCAGCGCCGTTATGCAACGTTTTTGTACCCTTGGTTTTGTTCTTGGCCTTATTTTGATGGTGTTTGGCCTAACCTATATCTTGCCGATTTTCACCTCACTGTATTTTGAAGACGGCATGGTTGAACATTTTTTTAACGGCATGTCGCTCAATATAGGCGTGGGTGGTTTTTTATCATTAGTCACCATGCGCTTTCGCGGTGATGTCAAAACCCGCGACGGTTATCTGTTAGTCGCTTTGTTCTGGATTTTAATGGCCACCGCAGCCACCTTCCCTTTGATGTGGGGAATGCCGGGCTTATCATTTACCGATGCCTTTTTTGAAACCAGCTCAGGCTTAACCACCACCGGCGCAACCGTATTCACTGGCTTAGACAGCTTGGCACCCTCACTCAATCTTTGGCGACATGAACTTAACTGGATTGGCGGTTTGGGGATTATCGTTTTAGCGGTAGCGATTTTGCCTTTGCTCGGCATCGGTGGGATGCAGTTGTATAAAGCCGAAATTGCTGGGCCGATTAAAGACAGCAAGCTGACACCACGGATTGCGGAAACCGCGCGTTTGTTATGGCTGGTTTATGGCGGGATCACGATTGCCTGCATCTTATCGCTGAACTGGGCGGGCATGAGTTGGTTCGATGCGATTTGCCATGCTTTTGCTGCGATGGGTTTGGGAGGATTATCAACTCATGACGCCAGCATTGGTTATTTCAACTCACCAGCAATTGAGATGGTATTAACCGTTTTCATGTTAATTTCAGCGATGAACTTCGCGGTGCATTACCAAGCGTTGCATCAATTCAGCTTCAAACCGTATTCAGATGACCCAGAAGCGATGCCTATGCTGGGGATTATCGTTGTCAGCATTTTAATCTGCTCGGCTTACATCACTTATTTCGATGTCTATCCTGACTTTTTAATCAGCTTGCGTCACGTCACTTTTAACTTGGTTTCAGTTGCCACTTCCAGCGGTTTTGTCAGCGTTGATTTTGATAAATGGCCGCCGTTTGTACCTTGGTGGATGTTGTATTTAAGCTGTATCACGGCTTGTACCGGCTCAACTGGCGGCGGGATCAAAATGTTCCGCACCTTATTGCTTTGGAAACAGGCTGGTCGGGAAATGTTTAGCATTCTCCACCCCCGTGCCATCAATCCAATTCGGATTGGCGACATGCCGATTCCTAACAAAATTATTTTCTCGGTGTTGGCGTTTATCTTTTTGTATTTTATTTCGATTGTGGTTTTAACCTTTTCGCTATTGTTTTCTGGATTAGATCCCATTTCATCGCTGAGCGCGGTAATGGCTTGTATCAATAATGCTGGCCCAGGCTTAGGTGTGGTTGGACCTGCTGCCAATTATCAAGGTTTAAGCGATTTTCAAACTTGGGTTTGCACCATCGCCATGCTGTTGGGTCGCTTTGAAGTGTTTACCTTATTGATGCTTTTTACGCCCGCTTTCTGGAGAAAATAGTACAATTCGCGGTCTTATTGCCGCTAATCGACTAATAACAGACAGCAATAACCGATTTTCACCCTTTATTTAGGAACCTTGTCATGACTTCCGCTCGACAAATTGATTTTCTTAGCAAAAGAAAAATGGCGTTTTTCTTTTCCGGCACCTTGTTTCTAATTTCGATTATTTCGTTCATTACCAAGGGCATGGACTTTGGTATCGATTTTACTGGCGGTAGTGTTTATGAAATGCACTACAACCAATCGGTTGATTTAAACACGATGCGTGAAGCCTTGGAAAAACAAGGTTTCGGCGATGCCAACATCCAACATTTCGGCAGCTCACAAGACGTTTTATTACGCCTTAAACCGGTCGAAAACATCAACCAAAAACAATTAACCGAACAAATCCTGAGCACCGCGAACAGCAGTCAACCACAAGCCGGTGAAATGCGTCGCGTCGAATTTGTTGGCCCACAAGTCGGCGAAGATTTGGTTAACGATGGCGGTTTAGCGTTATTGCTGTCATTTTTGGCAGTGATGGCTTATGTCAGCGTGCGTTTTGAATGGAAATTATCAGTCGGCGCGATTGCGGCTTTATTCCACGACACCATTATCACTATGGGCTTTTTCTCAGTATTTGGCTGGGAATTTGACATGACGGTACTGTCAGCGATTTTGGCCTTGGTCGGTTATTCGATCAATGACACCATCGTGGTTTATGACCGTATCCGTGAAACAGTTCGCAGTAGCCGTCGTGAATCGATGCACGACATTACTAACCGCGCATTAAACGATACATTAAGCCGTACCATTTTGACTTCATTGACTGTTTTCTTAACCTTGTTAGCCCTGGCGTTCTTAGGCGGCAAAACCATTCATGGCTTCGCGATTGCTATGTTAATCGGTGTGGTTAAAGGTACATACTCTTCGATTTATATCGCCAGCTCATTAGCCTTGAGCCTTGGTTTGAGCCGCGAAGATTTGATGCCTGCTGAAAAAGACAGCTCTGTCGACGAATTACCTTAAATTTAAAAACTATCTCTCATCACAAGCCCAAAACGGAATCACTTGATGACACAACAGATTAATACCAACGACTTGACCAAACTGACTTTAGGTATCCCTGGCTTTGAATATG
>CAIZCB010000101.1 GCA_903931355.1 uncultured Pseudomonadota bacterium | reverse complement strand
AAGATATCAATAGCAGCGCGTTTATCATAAATTGATGCACCGGCTAGAAAGTGATCAAGTTGTAGAAAAAGTTGCTCTAGTCGCATGAAAACCCGGATTCGTTCATTGAGCGGGAATTCGTAGATGGTTTGTATGTTCAAGCCTATGAAATCCTAACAAGTGGCTAATAAATTATAGGAATTGTGCAATCTTTTAACCTGTTCTGCAAGTTGCGCGGACGAACCAGAATTATCGATGACATCATCAGCAAAGCTTAAACGCTGTTGGCGTGGCATTTGACTGGCGATAATGCTTAAAACTTGTTCGGTTTTTAAGTGATCACGACTGACAACCCTTAACAATTGCGTGTCGGCATTACAATCAACAACGGCTATTCTATCAACACGTTGCATCTGTTGAGTTTCTAATAATAAGGGAATGGCAATAATGCAATATCGGCTGTCTAATTCCTGAACTTGTTTTTCAATCTCATCATAAATTAATGGATGCATGATTTGATCTAATTGAGTTTTTTGGGTTTTATCACTAAACACTAAATCACGCAGATAAGCTCTATTTAATGAGCCATCAGGATGAAGAATTTTTTTTCCAAATTGACCGATTAATTTTTTTAGCGCTTGTGAATTAGGCTCAACCAATTGTCGGGCAATGATGTCGGCATCAACGATAGGTGCGCCAAGTTCAGAAAATAATCGACACACGGTCGATTTGCCACTACCAATTCCCCCTGTTAAACCGATTTTTAGCATGATTTAAATTGCAATTAGATTGAGATACAGTTGATTGAGCTCAGCGCCACAGATCAGTGCTAACCAACCGGCAGCAGCAAGATAGGGGCCAAAAGGTATAGCTTGGTTGAGTTGGTGTTTTTTAGATAAGACCATACTAACAGCAATCACAGCACCAACCACCGAGGATAACAAAATAATCAGTGGTAAATATTGCCAACCTAGCCATGCGCCCAATAGTGCTAATAATTTGAAATCCCCATAGCCCATGCCGTCTTTGCCGGTGGCGAGTTTAAACAGCTGGTAAACGCTCCACAAGCTCAAATAACCAGCAATCGCGCCAATAATGCTGTCATGGCTATTGGTATAGACCGAGAAAATACTCAATAGCAAACCTAGCCAAAGCATCGGTAAGCTAATTGAATCGGCTAATAGCTGGTGATCAATGTCGATAAAGCTTTGTGCGATTAAGCACCAGGTCAGTAGCAAAGCAAACAACATGGCAACACTAACACCAAATCGCCAAGCCACTAAGGCAGAACAAAAACCTGTAAATAACTCAATCAAAGGATAGCGAATTGAAATAGCCGCTCGGCAATGCCGACATTTGCCGGCTAACAGGCAATAGCTTAACAAGGGAATATTGTCATAGGCTTTAATAGGGGTTTTGCAATGCGGGCAATGTGAAGCGGGTAGGGCTAAGTTAAAACATTGATCCGCTTGAGTAATCGGTAATTCAAGAAAACTCTGACACTCCTGTCGCCATTGGCGCTGCATCATTATTGGTAATCGATAAATCACTAGATTTAAAAAGCTACCAACTAGTACGCCAATCACAAATACCATACTAATCAGTAAAGCTGGCGAATTTTGTAAGGTTTCGAGAAACATAAATAGTAAGCGGCTTAACCAACCACGGTTCCGAGTTTAAAAATAGGTAGATACATTGCAACGATCAAACCACCGACTAAAATCCCTAATATCACCATAATCATGGGCTCGATTAGGCTACTTAAATGATCGAGCAAATGATCAACTTCAGCTTCGTAATAACTAGCGACTTTGATCAGCATATTATCAAGAGTTCCGGATGCTTCACCAATCGCCACCATTTGAATCAGCAAATTAGGAAATAATCCGCTTTGTAACATTGCAAACTGTAAGGGTAGCCCAGTGGCAACCTGTTCGCGAATTTTTAACACAGCATTGTAATAAACCAGATTCCCACAAGCGCCAGCGACCGAGATTAAACCATCCACTAGCGGTACTCCCGCTGTACAAATTGTGCCCAAAGTTCTAGCGAAACGGGCAATGGCTGCTTTTTCTAAAAGCCTGCCGAACACCGGCAATTTTAATAGTAGCCGATCAAAGCGCTGATTGAAGCTCAGTGAATGCCTTTTGAAATAAATAAAGCCATAAACGAGTCCGATCAATAAACTGACTATCAACCAAGATTGCGATTGTATTGCCATTGATAAGGCAATTACCCATTTTGTAAACAATGGTAAATCTGCACCAAAGCTTTTAAACAGCTCTTCAAACACAGGCACCACGAAAATCAGCAAAATCATGGTCACAATTAATGATAACACTAACACCAAAACTGGGTAGATAAGTGCTTTTTTAACTTTGTACTTAATCGCTTCGATTTTTTCCAGATAATTGGCGATGTTATCCAACAAGCTATCCAAAACACCAGCTTGTTCACCGGCAGCAACCAAATGACAAAACAGCGCATCAAAGTAGCGTGGTTGCTTAGCTAGGGCTTGGGCTAGTGATTCGCCGCCTTCAATATCGATTTT
>CAIZCB010000100.1 GCA_903931355.1 uncultured Pseudomonadota bacterium | reverse complement strand
TACTGCTCGGTTTCATCAAGAAAAACCAATTTACTTATAATCGGTTTTAATACTATTTTTTGTCAAGGTAATTTCGAGAAAACCTATATTTTACAAATATTTACAACAGCCCTCTGTCGATTTATCAGCCAATCCAACGCAAACAGCTTAAAATCAGCAATCCATTTTTAACCCTTAATCATCCATGCGCATCATCTCCGCCAACCTCAACGGTATCCGCTCCGCCACCACTAAAGGCTTTTTAGATTGGTTACAAACTCAACATGCCGATTTTGTCTGCTTGCAAGAATTAAAAGCACAAGCGGCTGATATGAGCCCAGCGATGTTGCAGCCGGAAGGACTTTTCGGTTATTTCCATTACGCAGAGAAAAAGGGCTATAGCGGAGTTGGCATTTACAGCAAACAACCAGCTGATAAAGTCATCGAAGGCTTGGGATACGCTGATATTGATAGTGAAGGCCGTTACCTAGAAGTCCAGCTCGGCAATTTGTCGGTGATTTCTTTGTACTTACCTTCTGGTTCCAGCAGCGAGGAACGGCAAACCGTGAAATACAGCGTGATGGAGCGTTTTTATCCGCATCTAACTGAATTAATCGCCAGCGGTCGTGATGTAGTGATTTGCGGTGACTGGAACATCGCCCACCAGCAAATTGATTTAAAAAACTGGCGTGGCAATCAAAAAAACTCCGGTTTTTTACCCGAAGAACGGGCTTGGATGACTAAGTTGTTTCAACAACAAGGCTGGGTTGATGTCTATCGCCGCTTACATCCAGAAGCTACCGATGCTTGCTATACATGGTGGAGTAATCGCGGACAGGCTTGGGCTAACAATGTTGGATGGCGGATTGATTACCAAGTCGCCACCCCAAATTTCGCCAGCAAAGCGTTAGCGACAAGTATTTATAAAGACCAGCGTTTTAGTGACCATGCACCGTTGATTGTTGATTATGCGGATTGAGCTTTGCTATCGATCAAAACTCAACAACCAAGAAAACAACAATAACTGTTGATTAGCCACTAACTCGCCTTGCGCGGTTTGACTGCGATAAAAACCGCCTTGCTTACCCGTCGAGTCGTCAATTCGGTATTCACCGCGAAACACCATCGATAAGCTGTTAACAGGCAGTTTATATTCAACCGTAGCGGTAGCTGCTTTGATCAATTGCTGGCTACCTGTCATTCGGCCATCAGCGTCCCAATACAATTCGGGACGCAGTGCCACACTCCAAGGTCCATCGATATGCCAACGCCCTGACAACGCCGAAGCTAACCAAAATGCCTGCCGCCGCTCTGGGTTATCGATTCGCTCGGTGCCGACATCTTGAGCCAACGTCAGGCTTAAATCATCTTGCGACCATTGCAAAATCGTATCGGATAAATAGCGCCAAAATTGGCTATCGGTATGTTTCTGTTCAGCGCCAGCAAACAGGTTTTGGCTTAACTTCCATTGCGAATTAATCGTCCACTGTAGTTGCCCACCGTATTTAGGCTGGTCGTTGCGATAAGCTAGATAATCGTAATCACTAAGCAGATACAAACCGACTGTTAGCTGCTGATTGAGCGGATATTGCGCCCCAACTCCCAGTAAATAATACGGCGAATAATCAGCCATCCAAGTGCGGGTGTAGTGATTATTGTCTTTGGCAAACATCGATTCAAAACCGATAAAACTATTCATTAAACCGGCTGTGATGGTTAAGCCATTACCTATCGGTGCCAAATATGAAAGATTAGCGCGTGATAGATAGCGCAGAATGCTATATCCGGCTAAACGCTGCTCACTCGGCACTTGACCGTCAGTATCGAAACCAGCTTGAGCGCCTAGCTCCAAACCCCAACGCGAATCTTCGCTATTTAATTTACGCAAATAAAACATTCCCATATTCGGCGCAAATTGATTCAAACGATGACTGGTTGCCTTACTGCGCCAGCCTTGCACGGATTCACCTTGCAAGGCTTGCGTATAACTCAAGTCAAGCATTGCTCCGTATTGCCATAAGTCATTATCAGCCAACAAAGCTTGACTAAAAATCACTAATAACCAACACCACTGACCTAATTTAAAACTCATTATTTCTCTCTGCTAATCCCCACCATTCCAGCCAGACATGGCGAATCGATATTGTTTGATTGATGTTCTATTTTGGTGCATTATGCCAGTCAATGCACTACTTTGGTTCAAACAATCATAATACGGAGCGCCAATGTCTAAACCCTCTTATTTTTTCAGCCGCTTAACCGCCACCGCACTTAGCCTGTGGCCAACGCTAAGCCACGCCGACCCACTTAATGGCGCAGATACCGCATGGATACTGACCGCATCCGGTTTGGTGTTGTTTATGACTGTGCCAGGCTTGGCGTTGTTTTATGGCGGCTTGGTACGAACCAAAAACGTCTTATCGGTGATCATGCAATGCTTTGCGATTACTGCGTTGGTGTCGATTTTGTGGCTAATCGGCGGTTACAGCTTGGCGCTAAGTGATGGCGGTAGCTGGCAGTCGTGGTTGGGCGGGTTTTCAAAACTGTCTTTGTTGTCGATTAATGCCGATAGCGTTAAAGACAATCTACCGGAAACCGTGTTTTGCATGTATCACCTAACTTTCGCGATTTTTGCGCCAGCATTGATTGTTGGCGGGGTGGCGGAACGGATTAAATTCTCGGCTTTATTGTGGTTTGTCGCGGGTTGGGAGTTGTTAATTTACGTCCCAGTTTGTCATTGGGTTTGGGGCGGTGGCTGGTTAGCACAACTGGGCGTGATGGATTTTGCTGGCGGTTTAGTGGTGCATGTTTCCGGTGGCATTGCTGCATTAATCGGCGCTTTGATGGTTGGCCCACGTCGCGGCTACCCTCGCCTGCCAATGCCACCTCACAATCTAACTATGACCGCTACTGGTGCGGGTATTCTGTGGGTTGGCTGGCACGGTTTTAGTGCTGGCAGCGCCTTAATGGCCAATGGCGCTGCGGGAATTGCCATGCTTTCCACTCACATGAGCGCCGCTGCCGGTTCTTTGGCTTGGATGACGATTGAATGGTTACGCTTTGGCAAACCCAGCGGCCTAGGCTTAATTACCGGCATGGTAGCTGGCTTGGGGATGATTGCGCCATCAGCGGGTTTTGTTAGCCCTTTAGGTGGCTTGGTAATTGGCTTAGCCGCTGGCTGCCTATGCTTTTACAGCTTACATTGGATGAAACGCAACCTGAAAATCGATGACAGCTTGGATGTGTTTGCGATTCATGGCGTTGGCGGAATTGTTGGTTCTTTATTGACAGCAATTTTAGCCAGCGAATCTTTTGGCGGCATCGGCACTATCGCCGACAACGGCATCAGCGGCCAGTTACAGGTTCAAGCGATTGCTGTGCTCAGTACTTTATTGTGGAGCGGCGGCATCAGTTTTTTACTGTTAAAGCTGTTAGATAAAAGTTTGGGCTTACGAGTCGATAGTTCGGATGAAACCGAAGGTTTGGACATCGCCTTACACAACGAACAAGGCTACAACCTTTAATCCTCGGAGTCTGATATGCAAAAAATTCAATTGATTACGGGTGTTTTATTGTTGCTGAGTGGGATTAGTTATAGCTGGGCTTTAGACGCTGACCAAGCATCGGCTCAGGTTAAAAATCTGCCCTGTAAAGACAACTTAACCGTTGAACAAGTGTTGGATCAATCGGTTAGAAGCCACTCGCAACGCGATATTGGCTGGCGAGCTTTTCAAGAAGATGGCTATATTGATGTCGAACGTGCGGTATTGATTAACAAAAGCATGGAAATGCGCTATCGCTGGCGAGTCAAAGCCGACAATAGCATCACGCCACAAAGCGATCGAGCTGAAAAACTCTGTAGTAGCGAATAACTCAAACCCTCAAGCACCAAATTAGACAACGCAAATACCAAGCGCTCTAATTTGGTGCAAACATCTTCTATCAATGTTCACAAATCCCACTTCACCCTAGCCTTTAAAAACTGGCTTGCTAATTGCATAACAATCTAACAATCACTCTTAACCTTGAATGTTGTGTATAAAAAAATCCTCGACCATATTAATGAAGCGATTCTGTTATTTGACGGAGACTTGCAGCTGTCTTACATCAATCCAGCCGGTGAGATGCTGTTTGCCGATAGCGCCAAACATTTAATCGGCACCCCAGCGCAGAAACTATTTAAGACCCCGCAAACGCTACTTTTTGACGACTTGTTACATCGACTCAACAGCCATGAACCCTTGGTCGATAGAGAGTTGATTTTAGAACGGGTCAATCAAACCATTACCGTTAATCTAAGCGCTACGCCTTTACAGGAAAACGGCATCTTCAGCGAAATTCTGATCGAGTTACAACAAGTTGATCGGCATTTACGAATTACCAAAGAAGAACAATTACTGGCCCAGCAAAACACCAGCCGCATGTTGGTCAGAGGCTTGGCGCATGAGATTAAAAACCCCTTAGGCGGCTTGCGGGGTGCAGCACAATTACTGGATTTGGAATTACAAGACCCTGAATTAAAGGAATACACCCAAATCATTATTGCCGAATCGGATCGACTACAAGATTTGATGGATAAAATGCTAGGGCCGAATAAACCCGCCCATAAAAGCCCGCTCAATATTCATGAAGTGTTGGAACGGGTTAGGCAATTAGTTAGCGTCGAAGCCAATAGCCATATTCAACTGATCACCGATTACGACCCGAGTATTCCTGAATTATCTGCCGATAAAAACCAATTGATTCAAGCCCTGTTAAATATTGTCCGTAATGCTGTCCAAGCAATTAGCGGCGAAGGCAAGATCATTATTAAAACCCGCATCCAACGCCACATGACCATCGGCCGTAAACACCACAAATTAGTGGCAAAAATCGATGTCATCGACAATGGACCAGGGATTAAAGCGGAATTGATGGGGCGCATTTTCTATCCAATGATTACAGGCCGCGCTGAAGGCACGGGACTTGGTTTGTCAATCGCCCAATCCTTGATTAACCAACATAACGGCTTAATCGAATGCGAAAGCGAACCCGGTCACACCGTGTTTTCAATTTACTTACCTATTAATGACTAATAAAACCTTGCTTAGGGAGATAGCTAATGCCGATTTCGGATAATGTCTGGATTGTCGATGACGACAAATCCATCCGCTGGGTTTTAGAAAAAGCCTTACAAAAAGCCAATATCAATACTCGTAGTTTTTCTAACGCCAACGATTTATTAAAAGAATTGGTTCACGGCATTCCACAAGCCTTGATTACTGATATTCGGATGCCCGGCATGGATGGTTTTGAATTGCTAAAAACCATTCAAGACCAACATCCCGAATTACCCGTGATTATCATGACTGCTCATTCGGATTTAGAAAGCGCTGTATCGGCATTTCATGGCGGTGCTTTTGAATATCTGCCTAAACCGTTTGATATTAATGAAGTGGTCGAAACTGTACATCGCGCCTGCACTCACAGCAAAGAACAACAAGCCGCAATTGTCGAACCAGAAACCATAGAAGAAAGCACCGAAATCATTGGCGAAGCGCCAGCAATGCAGGAAGTGTTCCGCGCTATTGGCCGCTTGGCACGTTCGCATATTACGGTTTTGATTAACGGCGAATCGGGTACCGGTAAAGAATTAGTCGCCAAGGCTTTACATAAACATAGCCCGCGAGCCAATCAACCGTTTATTGCCTTAAACATGGCGGCGATTCCGCGTGATTTGATGGAATCGGAATTATTCGGCCATGAAAAAGGCTCGTTTACCGGCGCTCAAGCACGTCGAACCGGTCGCTTTGAACAAGCGAATAATGGCACGCTGTTTTTAGACGAAATCGGCGATATGCCCGCCGAACTGCAAACCCGCTTATTGCGAGTGTTGGCTGACAATGAGTTTTACCCCGTTGGTGCTCAGGCATCAATCAAAGTCAATGTAAGAATCATTGCCGCCACTCACCAAAACTTGGAAACACTGGTCGCTCAAGGCCGTTTTCGTGAAGATTTATTCCATCGCTTAAATGTGATTCGGATTCATATCCCGCCTTTGCGTGAACGCAGCCAAGATATTGGCTTGTTAATGCGACATTTTCTGTATTTAAGCGCTAAAGAATTGGGCACTGAAGTTAAAGTTTTAAAACCTGAAACTGAAGAGTTTTTGAGTCATTTCAAATGGCCTGGCAATGTCAGACAGCTGGAGAACATCTGCCGCTGGTTAACCGTGATGGCTTCAGGTCGGGAAATTCATATCGAAGATTTACCCCCCGAATTAAGCCACCCTAGCCAAGAATCGGTTGGCACTATTGAATTTGCTAGTTGGGAGCAAGCGTTTGAAAGCTGGGTAAAACAACAATTACAAGCAGGCAAACCAGAAGTGGCTAAACAGGCCATTCCTACCGTAGAAAAAATATTGATCGAAACTGCGCTGCAACACACGCACGGCAGAAAACAAGAAGCAGCAATTTTGCTGGGCTATGGCCGAAATACCTTAACCCGCAAATTGAAAGAATTGGATATTGATGATGAATAATTGCAGGGAATAACAACGCGAAAGCTATTCCCTTGCAGCTTCATAAAACAGCTTTATCAATGGTGCATAACGGCCATGTTTCATAGCATGTTGCATCGTTGCGTAATACATGGCGCGGTTTTCTCCATTAAAAACCGGCGGCTTCAAGCGTGCGTTCAGACATTGAACCATCACCAAAGCCCGACCGACACGGCCATTGCCATCGCCAAAGGGATGAATCAGAATGAAATAAGCGTGAGCTTTGGCAATAGCTTCCAGACTGACAGCTTTAGCTTCTTTGAATACCCATCGATGTATTTCCTCTTCAATGTCTTCCGGTGCAGTGGTGCTAACACCGTCTAATTGCCCCATGATGCGGATTTTGGTGGAGAAAAAACCGGCATTGTCGTGAATGCCGCGCATAAAGTCGGCATGTAAAGTTCTGATGTTTTCAACCGTTATCGGTAATGGTTCTCCTTGTTCGACAATCCGTTGCCAGAGCTGTTTATGGGTAATGTAGGTATTAAATCCTTCATGGAAAGCTTGGCGGCTGATATTTTTCGGCAATTTGGTGTCGTCGATAATTTTATCGAAATCGGTTTTAGCCATATCAGTTTCAATTTCTATGGTTCCATAACTGAGACGCCGGATGAAGGGTAAAAATACCTGTTCATTGTGCGGCATATCGTCCGGCAACAATATCGGCTCAAAGTGTTGCTTAGGATTGTCCCATTCTGGGATTAGAAAGCGCTGGCAATACAAAACATCGATCGTTAATAGATGTTTGTTAATGATGGATTCTGGTTTTTGCTGCCAGTTGAGAAGTGTACGCCTTGAAACACCGATTGCTTCCGCCAGTTTAGTAGAATAGACAAACGCTGTTTGAAGTTGTTCGAGTTTATCAATAGTGCTGATTTTGTTGTATTCCAATTGCATACGGGCGACCTGTTAGCTATTTTAGCTAGCGTAACAAGAACGGGAAGTATTTTCAATTTTATAGACTTTATTTCCCATTATTTTCACATAACATCACAAACGCAACACCAACGTGACTAGATTAGCAGTAAGTGGCGCATCAAGCTAAGCAGAGTTTTTACCGTTTAACACCATCGGTGTATACTGCCCGCCGACTGTAAACCCGAAGCGGTAGCTAAAAATCATCAACGATGGTCAACGATTTTTAGCCCTTCGATAACATAATAATAAAAGGCAGAATTCTCATGGCGGATAAAACGGTTAGCAAGCATTTGATTAATCTTGAGAAACAATTTGCAAGCACCGACCCTGTTTTACAAAAAACAGTGAAAGTGTTTCAGGATCTCGATGAAGTCGAATTTGAAATGGGTTTAATCGATAACGACGAAACCACTGCACGAAAAAGCTCTTGGTGGCCATTAATCAGCACTTTGGGCGGTTATTCTTCGGCTAAATCTGATTTTATTAATCGCTATTTAGGGATTCAGCTACATAGCTCAAGACATAAATTCACCGTCTTGCAATACACCCCACAAGCCACGTCAGCCACCCTACCCGGCAACGCTTTAGACGCTGACCATCGCTTACCGTTTTATCAAATCAGCCGCGATATTGAGCGCGTCGCCAGTGGCGAAGGCAGCAAGCTAAATACTTACTTAGAACTGATTACCATCAACAATGCCAAGTTAAAAACCAAACTTTTGATTGATGCGCCGGTCATTAGCCCAACCGCTGAAAACCAAGCCACCGGCTTATTAAGAAAACACGTTATTAACATTTCTGACTTGGTTTTGGTGTTTACCGATCTGTTTGAAGCTGATCCGGCTTTAATCAACGAAACGGTTGCTAATATCGTTGCCCAACAGGATAGTAATAAATTTATCTTTGTTATTGATCATTCTGAAATCAGCCTAGAGCCACAAAAAAGCCAAGAGATTGCTGCGGCTTGGCAAAGACGTTTAGCCGAATTTGGCATTCATACTGGTCAATTCGTGGTGTTATCACAAAATGGTGATTTGTCATTGATCGATCAACGCATCAGCAACTTGAACAACGACCGTACTTACCGAATCCTTGCCAGCTTGGAAAAAGGCATTCGTGATATTGATGATGTGGTGATTAACGAAGTCGAAGCATCAATTACCACTTGGAAAGAACGCTGCAATGCTTCAACGCTGATTATTTTGGGCTTTTTAATCATGCTGTTATTGTTTGCTGAAATTGCGATGGGGATTTTGGATTTATTATTAGACCCAATTATTGGCCCTGCGATTATTTTGGTGATGCTGGCGATTTTGACGCCAATTCATATTATCGTCAGCCGTGTACACG
>CAIZCB010000099.1 GCA_903931355.1 uncultured Pseudomonadota bacterium | reverse complement strand
TGGTCCCGATTTCGAGATAAAGCTCATGGAACAGAATCAACAATTCAGTTTTGCCGATGCAGAATACGCCAACAAAGGCAAAGTCACACGGCGCGAAAAATTTCTTGCACAACTCGAAGTCCTATTGCCTTGGTCACGTATGCGGGCGGTCATTGAACCGCATTACGCCTCGGGCAAAAGCCGTGGTCGCAAACCGTTTGCCTTGAATGCCATGTTGCATGTCCACGTAGCGCAAATTGTGTACAACTACTCGGATCCCGGTATGGAAGATGCGCTGTATGAGATTGAATCGCTACGGCGCTTTTGCGGGATTCGCCTAGAATCCGTGCCAGACGAAAGCACCATTTTACAGTTCCGTCATTTGCTAGAACGGCACGGCTTAAGCGAGCAAATTTTCCAAACCATCAACCAAACACTGTGCGAGCGCGGCCTGTTTTTAAAAGCGGGTACCATCGTCGACGCCAGTCTGATTGCCGCGCCGACCTCGACCAAAAACCAAAGCCAAGCGCGCGACCCCGAAATGCATTCTAGTAAGAAGGGCAATCAATGGTTTTTTGGCAGTAAATTTCACATTGGTGTCGATAGCGAAACCGGCTTGGTGCATACGCTCACGGTCACTTCCGGCAATGTCAGTGACGTGGCCGAAGCCGCCAACCTACTACACGGCGAAGAGCGCTTTGTACACGGTGACGCAGGCTATCAAGGCTTGGATCAGCGCCCCGAAATGCAGATCGAAAATCCACCGACCTGTGTGATCGCGATGCGTCCTAGCAAACTGGCTAAGTTAACCCAAGAAGACTGCGAACAGGCCCAATTATTACGTCAAGTAGCCCACGAACTGGCGAGTCGTCGAGCCAAAGTCGAACATGTGTTTCGGGACATTAAAATCCGCTTTGGCTACGCTAAGAACCGCTATCGTGGCTTAGCCAAAAATGCTGCCCGCTTGACCTTTTTGACCGCGATTGCCAATGTCATTCGAGGAGATGCTTATGAACGTCGACGCCTGATTGCGTCTGAAATTTGAAAATAAGCCTAAAAAAGGGCTAATTTTCGAGAAAAACCGGCTGTTTTGATGAAAAAATTGCCAAATATTGAAATTTACGACCCGATTTTTTAAATGACTGTTGCGCAAAACGGCAGTTTTTCAGAGGTTCCTTAGCAGCAGGTGCAGCCGCAGCGAACGGGATTAACCCTATTCCAGGTGCCGATATTGCAGTGGATATTGGAATAATAGTGGCATTATTTAAAAATATTCGGGATGATTATGGTTTAAACGATAGCGTTTTGAACGACTTAAATAATTCAAAGGCTATAGTAATGGCACAATCCGCTAATTATATATTAAGGTATGCCTCTAGCGAGGGGGTTGCAATGATTTTAAAGAATTACGTAATAGGTGAAGCATCTAAATCCATCGCCAAATATATTCCTCTTGTTGGCCAAGTAATAGCAGCTGGAGTTGGTTATTTAATAGTGTCAAATGTTGGTGATGATTATCTAGCTAAATGCCA
>CAIZCB010000098.1 GCA_903931355.1 uncultured Pseudomonadota bacterium | reverse complement strand
CAGCAAGCCTTGACGGGTGCTCCTGATCTGGGTGCTGGTTTGCCCGATGTGGCAGAGTTGACAGCGTTGGCGAATCGTTTTTTTGCCGCACTGCCTAATGAAACGGTGTCGCTTGATAATTTACCGAGCAATCTCAATCCATCGGTGATTACCAGCCACTTGCCAACTAACAACGTGCCGCCGATTGATGACGGTGCCTTGTCTGCACTGGCTCAACGTGGCTTTGCTTCACCGAGCGAGTCGGAGCTGAAAAGCGTTTTAAACCGTGCGCCAGCATTTACCTCAAGTTTGCCCACTGTGGATTCAGCCTGTTCATCGTTTTATTTTCTTGACGGTGTCACCAGCTTAAACAGTAAAGCACAATTGCCAGGTTTGTCAGCGCCGAAAGCCGCGTTTGATGTTCATGCGGTGCGTCGCGATTTTCCAATTTTGAAAGAGCGGGTTAACGGTCATCAATTGGCTTGGTTGGACAATGCAGCGACTACGCAAAAGCCGCAAGTGGTGATTGATCGGATTTCCGAGTTTTATCAACACGAAAACTCCAATATTCACCGTGCAGCCCATGAGTTAGCGGCAAGAGCCACTGATGCTTATGAAGGTGCGCGCAATATTGTCACTCGCTTTATCAATGCGCCATCAGCCAACGAAGTGATTTTCGTTCGTGGCGCTACCGAAGCGATCAATTTGGTGGCGAAAAGCTGGGGTCGGCAAAACATTGCTGAAGGCGACGAGATTATTGTCAGCTGGTTGGAACATCACGCCAATATCGTGCCTTGGCAACAATTGTGCGCCGAAACGGGTGCAGTATTACGAGTGATTCCGGTCGATGATGATGGTCAGTTGATTTTGGCAGAGTTCCAAAAACTGCTAAATCCACGCACTAAGCTGGTGTCATTTACCCAAGTATCGAATGCTTTGGGGACAGTAACACCCGCGCAGGAAATGATAGCGATGGCGCATCGTGCAGGCGCTAAAGTTTTGCTGGATGGCGCACAATCGGTTTCGCATTTGCGAGTTGATGTGCAAGCCTTAGATTGCGATTGGTTTGTGTTTTCAGGCCACAAAATCTTTGGTCCAACCGGTATTGGCGTGGTGTATGGCAAAGCCGAAGTCCTAGAGGCCACACAGCCTTGGCAGGGTGGCGGCAATATGATTGAAGACGTGACTTTTGAGAAAACCGTCTATCAACCAGCACCGGCTAAATTTGAAGCAGGTACTGGCAATATTGCTGATGCGGTCGGTCTTGGTGCGGCGCTGGAATATGTCAATAAACTCGGCATTGAACGGATTGCCCAATATGAGCATGAGTTACTGGTTTACGGTATGCAGGCTTTGCAATCGGTGCCAGGTTTGCGCTTGATTGGTACAGCACCGGATAAAGCCAGTGTTTTGTCATTCACCTTAGATGGTCATAGCACCCAAGATGTAGGCGCGGCTTTAAACAAAGTCGGTATCGCCGTGCGTTCTGGCCATCATTGTGCTCAGCCGATTCTGCGTCGTTTTGGCGTTGAATCAACCGTGCGTCCTTCATTAGCGTTTTACAACACCTACGAAGAAATTGATCGTTTGGTGGCAACTGTCAAGGGTTTGCAGTGCAGTAAACACAGATTTTAAGCGTTTAAATTAATCCGTTGGTGGCGATCAACTCGTCATCAACGGGTATTTCTGTATAGCCAATCACACTCAAGCCGCCACTGTTGTTAGCTTGACCATTATTACCAGTATCGACAATCGTAAGATTATTCCCCGCAACCACTTGGTTGCCAATGGTAAATCCGGCAACGGTGAAATCGGTTTGCTTCGTTCAAGCAAAGGGGTAAGAGAATCAGCAAAACCATCAAACCCTGGGGTTCATTGCCTGCCCATGCCACGGCCTATGACAAAATTTATGGCTTAATGGATACCATAAATTACGAAACATCAAATTGCCCCGTGTTTTCAAAGCATTGTTAGATGCTGAAGATAATCGTAATCTGTTGCTGCATTTTTGAATGCGATTATTGGCCCAGATTTTGCCGCGCTGATTGCATCGGTTGATATTCTCAACCCATATTGCTGAATTACGCCAATTTATCATCACGGATTGTTTACAATTGGGCTGATATCTACAGACAGCAGTTACAAAGCGGCAAAGTTATGTCCATTTGGTTATTGGCTGAAACTTTGATTAAAGGTGATAGTGCTACATTCATGGCTATAAAATTCAGGCCAAAAGGCCGAACTTTAAATGACCGCTGTGGTATCTGGTTGTTGAAAATAGATAAATTCAGTGCCCAGTCGATTGAGACTGAACAACAGCGCTAGTTACGATTTTCTAATCAAGGCCAGCGCTTAAACGACGAAGTTTGATTACCGGATTGGATGACTACCCCAAGCAATGAGCAGATTAGGTCAATTTTCAGAGAAAGAACAAAATTATCACGCCTACCAAGCCCGCCAAGAGTTTTTGTGTGAACAATTTACGATTCAGCATGAGTTAGATGCAGAGTGTAAGGCAAAGGTTGAGGCTATTGAGCGACGAAGCGATCGCAGGAAATAACTTAGATGCAACCCAGTAACTTTGATTTTCTAAAACACCATGACGAGCTATTGGTGCGCCTCGCTCAAACCGCCGAAGCTTGTTTTGTGCCTGATCCCAACACCACGCTGATCAAAATGCGACAACTGGGCGAAGAACTTGCTAAAACCATCGCTTCGCGGGTGGGTGTCGATGCCGGTATCGAAGTCAAACAGGTTGATTTGTTAAGAGAACTGGACTACACGCTCAGATTAGATAAACAAGTCAAAGATGCTTTCCATACCTTACGAAAACTCGGCAATCCAGCAACCCACGACATCACCTCATCCAGCCATCGCGATGCCCTGAAATCATTACAAGTGGGCCATGCCCTTGGCGCATGGTTTCATCAGCAATTTGGTGGCGATAAAGCCAAAAACTTTAAATTTGCTGGATTCGTCAAACCGCAAGACCCTTCTGAAAAAGTACGTCAACTCGAAGAAGTCTTGCTGGAGTTAAAAAAGCAAACTCAAACTGCCCAAGAGCGCTTAAACCTCGCTGAACAACAAAAAATCATCGAAGCCCAAAAAGCCGAAGCCGAAATCCAACGCGCCGAACAAATGGCTCGCGACAGCCAAGTTTGGGAACAAATCGCCACCGAACATGAAGTTAAGTTGGCGGAATACCGCGCCCAAATGGATGCCGCTAACAGCCAATATTTACAACGCTTTAGCGGACTGGAAAAACAACAACAAGCCGAACAAATTCGCCGTGTCGAAAAATCCACGCTACAGCTCAACGAAGCCGAAACGCGGATTCTGATTGATCAACAACTGATTGAAGCAGGTTGGGAAGCTGACACCGTTAATCTCAAATATGCCAAAGGCGCTCGGCCAATCGCCAACGCCAATCGCGCCATCGCCGAATGGCCGACCGACTCAGGCCCCGCCGACTATGTGCTGTTTATCGGCTTAACCCCAGTTGCCGTGGTTGAAGCGAAAAAGAGCGCCAAAAATGTTTACAGTGATATTGATCAAGCCAAACGCTACGCCCAAGGCTTACAAACACAAGGCGTATTTAACATTGAAACCTGCTATGGCGAATTCAAAGTGCCACTGACTTTTGCCACCAATGGCCGCCCGTACCTGAAACAACTGGAACAGGAAAGCGGGATTTGGTTTCTCGATGTGCGTGACAGCAGTAACCGCCGCAAAGCCCTCAAAGGTTGGTATACACCGCAAGAAATCAAAACCCATCTGCGACAAACACCGCAGCAAGCCGAAGCAGAACTCGACGGAATGGGCTTTGACTACAATCTAATCCTGCGCGACTACCAAATTAACGCCATCAAAGCCGTCGAAACCCGCATCAAACAGGGTCAAGATAAAGTGCTGATTGAAATGGCGACTGGCACCGGCAAAACCAAAACCGCCATCGCCATGATTTACCGTTTGCTGAAAGCCGAACGCTTTCGTCGCATCCTATTTTTAGTTGATCGCTCAGCACTTGGCGAACAAGCCACCACCGATTTCAGCGAAGTGCGCCTAGAACATCTAAACACCTTTGCCGACACCTATGAAGTGATCGGCATGGAGCAAAACAAACCTGCCAAACCGACCCCAAACGATGACACCAAAGTTCACATTGCCACCGTACAAGGCTTGGTCAAACGCATTCTTTACCCCAGCGATAACGATAATAAACCCGGCGTTGGGCAATACGATTGCATTGTCGTAGATGAATGCCACCGTGGTTATCTGCTAGACCGCGCACTCAGCGATACCGAAATCCTGTTTCGCGACCAGACAGACTATCAATCCAAATACCGTGCCGCGATTGACTATTTTGACGCCTTTAAAATCGGCCTCACCGCCACGCCAGCTTTGCACACCACCGAAATCTTTGGCCCGCCGATATTCACTTACAGCTACACCGAAGCGGTACTCGACGGCTATTTGAACGACCACCTGCCGCCGATTCGGATTCATACCCAATTAGCCGAACAAGGCATTCAATACGCGATTAACGAGCCAGTTAAAGTTTACGATGCCGAAAACAACAGCGTTGAAACCTACAACACACCCGATGAACTCAACTTCGAGGTGGCCGACTTTAACCGCAAAGTCATCGCCCCAGAATTCACTAAAGTAGTCACTCAATGGCTGATCGAAAGCGATGCGATTAACCCATATTCATCAGCAAAAACCCTAGTGTTCTGCGTGACCGACAAACACGCCGATGATGTCGTAGAAGCCTTTAAAACCGCGATTGAAACCTATCACGGCGAAGTAGACGACGACGCTGTGCAAAAAATCACTGGCGCAACTGACAAACCGCTGGACAAAATTCGCCATTACAAAAACGACCGTCTACCGAACATTGCCGTCACCGTCGATTTACTCACCACTGGCGTGGATGTGCCGGCCATCTGCAATCTGGTATTCCTGCGCCGCGTCAACAGCCGTATCTTGTTTGAACAAATGCTAGGCCGCGCCACTCGGTTATGCCCAGCAATCGGCAAAGGCCCGTTCCGCATTTACGATGCCGTGGACATCTACAAACAACTGGAAAACGTCAACACCATGAAACCGGTGGTAACTAAAGTTGATCTCGGCTTTAGCGACTTAGCTGCCGAAATGACCCAAACCAGCGCACCAGATTTACAAGACCTAGCCAGAAAGCAATTTATCGCCAAATTACAGGTAAAAAAGAATTTCTTAACCGAACAACAAGCCGACCAATTTGAAACCATCGTCGGCCAATCGCCTGCCGCCTTTGCCAAACAACTGAAAACCATGCCGCTGCAACAAGTGGCGAATTGGTTTATCAATCACCCCGGCCTCGGCGAATTACTCGACGCCAAAGCCAGCAACAGCGGCGGTTTTAAACCACCGCTGGTGATACACGAAGGCGAAGACCAAGTGACCCATATCACCACCGGCTACGGCGACGGCCAAAAACCGGAAGATTACTTAAAAGCCTTTAACGACTTTATTCGCGCCAATAGCAACCGCTTGCTGGCGATTGAAACCGTGGTCAACAAGCCTTGGGGATTAAGCCGGCAAAGCCTGAAAGAACTAGCGGTTGAGTTGGATCGTAATCATTTTCGTGAACAAGACCTGCAAAGCGCTTGGCATGAAGTCAAACAACAAGAAATCGCCGCGCGGATTATCGGTTTTATCCGCCAAGCCGCGCTCGGCGAAGCCCTGATTCCGTGGGAACAACGAGTTGATAACGCGCTGGAAAAAATTCTGCACAGCCAGCCTTGGAAAACCCCGCAGCGCCAATGGCTACAACTGATTGCCGAGCAAATGAAAGCCACAACCATTGTTGATGAAGCGGCTTTGAATCAGGGTATTTTCAAACATCAAGGCGGCATAAAACGCGCCGATAAGCTATTTGAGCAGCCAGTGACCGAGGTCTTGGAACGCTTTAATCGGGCATTATGGGGGTGAGCTTGAGAGCAGTAGCCCCGAATAAGCACAGCGTTTCGGGGAGATGGCTTATAAAGGCGTTAAAGCCTTCCGCCGTAAACGCTGCGCTTATTACGGCCTACAAGCTGCGCGGTTTGCTTAGAAAATACCGCTATCAAAAATAACAACTACGCTTAAAGTCTTTATCACATCAAGGACTTGAACCATGAAACACGCCATCGATCCGAAAATTGACTGCGTCTTTAAAGCCATACTCGGCGCTGAAAACAATCGCAATCTGTTGCTACATTTTCTCAACGCAATACTCGATAGCGATTTAACCGCACCCATCACCCAAGTTGAGATTCTCAACCCCTACAACGACAAAGAATTTCTCAATAACAAACTCAGCATTGTCGATGTCAAAGCCCGCGACAGCGATGGTCATCTTTACCAAATTGAAATCCAATTATTGAGCTATGGCCATTTACCGGCGCGAATTTTGTATACCTGGGCCGATATTTACACTAAACAACTGCAACAAGGCCTAGATTATCGGCAACTTCGACCGACTTACTCGATTTGGTTGTTAGCGGAAAACCTGATCAAAGCAGATAGCGACTATATCCACAGCTTTAAAATCAGGGATAATAAAGGCCGATGTTTGAGCCAGCATTGCGGGATTTGGCTGTTGGAGCTGGAAAAATTCAACGCCCAGCAAATTGAAAATGAACAACAGCGCTGGTTAAACTTTTTTAAAACCGGTGAACAACTAAATGATGAAGGTCTACCGGATTGGATGACTACAAACGAAATGAGGCAAGCGATGAGCACACTAAGCCAGTTTTCAGAAAAAGAACGTGATTATCATGCTTATCAAGCGCGGCAGAATTATCTGCGGCAGCAGCGTACTATCCAGCATGAATTGGATGAAGAGCGGAAGGCCAAAGAGTTTGAACGTAAAGAAAAAGAAGCCGAGCGCCGCGCTAAGGAAGAAGCTTTACAAGCCAAAAACGACGCCCTTGCCGAAATTGAACGACTCAAAGCATTGCTGACAAAAAATAACTTGGATTCCTAGTCTTAAAATGATGAAGGGTTACCGGACAACGAAATGAGGCAAGCGATGAGCACACTAAGCCAGTTTTCAGAAAAAGAACGTGATTACCATGCTTATCAAGCACGGCAGAATTATCTGCGGCAGCAGCGAACTATCCAATTTGAACGTGATCAGCTTGAGCAACAATTGAATGAAGAACGTAAAGAAAAAGAAGCCGAGCGCCGTGCTAAAGAACAAGCCCTAGCCGAAATTGAACGACTCAAAGCTTTACTGACAAAAAACAACCTGGATTCCTAAAACCGACCAGACCGTAGCCCCGAATAAGCGCAGCGTTTCGGGGTGATAGCTTATTTAAAACCGTTAAACCCTTCGCCGTAAACGCTACGCTTATTACGGCCTACCCATTTAAACCCCATTATCTAAACTCATGAGCACCCAAGACCTTGTCGCTAAACTCTGGAATCTTTGTAATCTATTACGCGATGACGGCGTTACCTACCACGAATACATCAACGAACTGACCTTTTTGGTGTTCCTGAAAATGGTCGAAGAAACCGGACAAGACGAGCTAATCCCCGCTGGCTGCCGCTGGCTTGATCTGGAAGCCATGAATGCCGCGACGCGTCTGGAAGCGTACAAAAAAATGCTGGTCGATTTAGGTTCACACGGCTCGATGATTACCCAAGCGATTTTCAGCAACGCCAGCACCGTCATCCGCAAACCCGCCACCCTCAACAAACTGGTCACCGAAATCGACAAACTCGACTGGTACAGCGCCAAGGCCGAAGGCTTGGGCGATATGTACGAAGGTTTGCTGGAAATCAACGCCACCGAGAAAAAATCTGGCGCAGGCCAATACTTCACACCACGGGTATTGATTAACGCCATGGTCGAGCTGATGAAACCGACCTTAGATGATGTAATTGTCGATCCCACCGCAGGCACCGGCGGCTTTTTAATCAGCGCCCACCATTACATCAAACAACACAACGACATCAACACCCTCAACGAAACCGCCTACGACAAATACCAGCATAAAACCTTTTACGGCATGGAGCTGGTGCCCGATACCCGTCGGCTGGCGATGATGAATTTAATGCTGCACGATCTGGCTATCGACGACCAAAATGCCGGTATCCAGTTTGGCGACACCCTCAGCAACGAAGGCAAACAACTACCCGCCGCCAGCTTAATCTTGGCCAACCCGCCATTTGGCACCAAACAAGGCGGCGGTGTCCCGACCCGCGACGACTTGATTCACTACACCAGCAACAAACAACTGGCGTTTTTGCATTTGATGTATTTACGTCTGCTCAAACCCGCTGGCCGCGCCGCCGTGGTGTTACCGGACAATGTCTTATTCGAAGGCAGCACCGGCAAAATCATCCGCCAAGATTTAATGGAAAAGTGCAATCTGCACACCATCCTGCGCCTACCGACTGGGATTTTTTACGCCGCTGGGGTTAAAACCAATGTGCTATTTTTCAACAAACCGCAAAACCTCAATCAAGACAAAGCCAATACCCAAAATGTCTGGGTTTACGACCTACGCGCCAACATGCCGCAATTCGGCAAACGCACCCAGTTCACCGCCCAGCATTTACAAGAATTTTATCAAGCAGTTGGCCACGATTTAACCCAAGTCGATCAAGCCGCCCGTCAAAGTTTTATCGACCGTCATGTTGAAGCCAACGGCAACCCAGACAGCTGCCGCCTGCGCTGCTTTAGCCGCGAGCAAATTCGCCAAAAGGATGACTCACTGGATTTAGCTTGGATACGCGATGACAGCGTCGAAGACAGCGCCAACCTGCCAGAGCCGGATATTTTGATCACGCAAGCCTTGGAAGAAATGGCTGGTGCGATGCAGGAATTGCAGGCGATATTGGTCGAGCTGGGGGCTGCGGAAGATGTTTAATCCCCTTAATCTCGTTCCCACGCGCTGCGTGGGAATGCGGGGCTTGGCCGCGCTGCGGTCTGACAGTTACCGCAGCGCGGTAAATCGGCATTCCCACGCAGCGCGTGGGAACGAGGCACTACAGGTTTGGAGGGATTGGTATGAGTGAGCTTTCTTTAGGT
>CAIZCB010000097.1 GCA_903931355.1 uncultured Pseudomonadota bacterium | reverse complement strand
TGATTTGAACTTTGGCGAGACCAGATCTGAGAAAACCCAGTTCTTTAGCGGCTTGTTTTGAAACATCCAACAAACGTCTGTTTTTAGGATGTGATCTTGAGTTTATACGTAAATTGACTGATTGATTATTTTCCAAATTAACTACTTTAATCATTGTGCCAAATGGCAAATTAGCATGAGCAGCAGTTAAAGCGTTTTTATCATAGGGTTCGCCACTTGCTGTGCGTTGCCCATGAAATTTATCGTTAAAATAAGAAGCAACACCGACTTTTTGGTCTTTTACATCATGCTTCGCCGTTTTCGCAAAGGTCTCGGAACCAAATAAAGTTAACAAAATCATTAACGATATTTGCGCCAACCATTGGCTTTTTTTCATCAGCTACCTCCCATTATTGGTTAATGTCTCTTGGCTGTGATGGCTGAAGGTTACCCCAGAAATTTAGAGTAGGCAACTAAAAACTGCCTTTTTTGCAGATTTCGTGAAATTGCAAGGGCTTGATTTATATCGGTTTTAAGTTTTTTTGAAGAGTAGCGGGGCTTACGTTAGGCCCCGCCAGCACTGGGATGACGTTAGAATTAACGCAATAAATCCACGGCTTTTTCAGCGGCTTTTTGTTTGGCTTTTGCTTTGACTGTTTTTACAGCTTCGTCAGTCGATTTTGGTGCATCTTTTAACTGTTTTGTTGCTTTTAATGTCTCTGCACTTTGTTTTAATTCTTGTGGAGCAGCTTGTTTTAATTTTTCTTCAGCGGCATTTTTTAGCGTATCAGCTGCTTGTGTTTTTACTGTGGCAGGCGCGCTAGTAACACCTTTTGCTGCATCAACTGCTTGACTAGCCGCTTCGACGCTTTTTGCAGCACCAGGAGCTGCTGTCGTAGCAGCATCTTTAACCAATTGTTTGCCAGCAGCTTCCAATAAAGAGTTTTCAGCCATAACAGCGCTAGAAGCGATTAACAAGGTACTTAAAATAATAGTTTTGTTTAACATTTTGATAATTCCTCAAATAAAAAATTAGACTGCGGATACAAGATTAGGGATTAAGTCTTAACGCTTTATTAAGTCAAAAATTAACAGGCCAAACTTCTGATTTCTTGCTGCCAATTAGCAACTTCAACCACGCTATGTTTTTGACGAGCTTGATCGACAATTTTTTCTAGGGTTTCTGCAGTTTTATCTTCGATCCAATCAGAGCCACAAAGATCACAAACTTGAGCCGGTACATTGCGAACTACAATCACACCAAACCCAAGGTCAACGGTAAATGTTGTCTGTCCTGCTTGTTTTTTTCCGGAATGACAAATTGGGCAAAGGCAGGAATTAATGCTCATGAAAGTCTCCGAGTAATAAAATCGTTCTCAAAATGGGCTAAATCTGGACGATAAGTTGTAATAATGGGCAATATTGATTTTCTGCTTCATAAGCTAAAACAACATGTAGAGCTTCTTGCTGGTTATAGGCAATTAGCATACTAGGTATTGGATTGTCATTTGGGTAAGTTTCAATAATAACGCCATTAACGATTGCCTGTTTTACCAAAGCGCGACTAATTCCTCGCTCCATCATCCTCTCAAGAGCATGTTTTTTCCAAAGTACTTGGCCGTCGTTAACTGCATTTTTAATTGCTTCAAAAATACTTGATTCAGAAGACATCAGGTTTCTCTTATTCGTTTCCTAGCCCCGTCCAAGGCTTATAAAGCCCCTCAACGCTAATCCCATACATATCTAAAATCCGCCCTACACCTTCATCGACCATCGCCCGCATCGAATCGGTTTTGTTGTAAAACGCTGGCATTGGCGGATAAATAATCCCGCCCATTTCGGTAACAGCGGCCATATTACGGATATGCGCCAGATTTAACGGTGTTTCACGGGGGATTAATACAGTTTTACGGCGTTCTTTCAAAGCGACATCAGCCGAACGAGAGATTAAATTATCACCAAAACCATGCGCAATCGCCGCCAAAGTTTTCATCGAACACGGCGCAACCACCACGCCTTCGGTTTTAAACGAACCACTAGCAATCGGCGAAGCAATATCATTAATACCGTGAGTAACATCCGCCAAAGCATACAGCTCGGCTCTATCCATCTCTAGTTCGTATTTCAGATTAACCAAGCCAGCGCTGGAAATCACTAAATGCGATTCCCAATCCGGCAAGGTTTGCAAAATTTGTAACATACGCACGCCGTAAATCGCGCCGGTAGCACCGGTCATGGCGATAATTAAGCGTTTTTTGGTGTTCATAACAATCCTTAAAAAACAGTAAAGGCAGGTATCAATCTACAAAATCAAAGCCATTTTGTCGGTCGCAGTAACCAAGCCATCAATCATCTCGTCACCTTTGGCAATATGTCCCGAATTAGGCAACACCACATATTCCGATTGTGGCAAAGCCTGATGCAATCGCCAACCGGCTTCCAATGGACAGGTCAAATCTTGTTGGCCGTGGATGATAATGATCGGAATCGCCTGCAATATGCCGCAATTTTCCAGAATTTGGTTTTCATCGATGAAATAACGCTGCTTGGCATAATTCAGCTCCATTTGCACCTGTAACAAATCGCGTTCGCTAACCGGCTGTTCGCTATATTGAAAATCATTGCCCAACGCCACTTGCCCGCCCCAAGCCTGCCATTGCTGAGCCGCTTGTTCGGCTAAAGCGCGATTATCGCCAAATACACGCTCACAGAGCCGCGTTAAAACATTTTCGGCAGAATAGGCTAAACAAGCCTGTAACGCCTGCCAGCGTTGCGGATAAATCCGGCTAACACCGTTATCTGGGTGCAAAAACCAATCCATATCCGCTTGCCGCGCCAAAAACACCCCGCGCAAAATCATTGCCGAAACAGTTTGTGGATATTGTTGTGCATACAACAAAGCCAAAGTCCCACCCCACGAACCACCAAACAACAGCCATTGCTGAATCCCTAATTGCTGGCGAATTTGCTCCATGTCAGCGATTAAATCTTGGGTGGTGTTGTGTTGCAGCTCGCCAAACGGTGTCGATAAACCACAACCGCGTTGATCCATCAAAATAATCTGATAACGCTCAGGATTAAAAAACCGACGATGGTCAGGCTTGGTGCCAGAACAAGGGCCACCGTGCAGAAAAATCACCGGAATGCCGGCCGGATTGCCTGATTGTTCGACGTAAACGCGGTGATTGCTGGTCGTGGTTAAAAAGAAGCTGTGGAATGGGGTGATTTCGGGGTAAAGGGTGTTCATAGTGCTAAGGGTGAGCAATTAAACGATCCAAAAGCAAGTCTTCTAGGTTTCGGCGTGAATCAATAACGCCAAGAATAAAAACTTCGTTGCCTACGTGTTTGTAAAGTATCCGCCAAGGTGCTGCAATTAATTCACGATAATGAAAAATCCCCTGAGTCTGTAATTCAGGAATAATCCGCCCTCTTTCGGGAAGCAAGTTTAATTCAAGGGTTTTATTTTTAATTTGCTCAGCAATAGCGGCAGCATTTTGGGGGTTGTGGTTTTTTATGTATTGCACAATCCCTAATAAATCGTGTCGGGCTTGTTGAGTCCAGATAACGGCCTGAGTTTGGTTCATGGTTGAGCAAGTAGCTTGTCGAGGTCTGCAAATACTTGTTCTTGGCTAACAAGCTCGCCTCTACGGATTTGCTCTTCGCTTTGTGCGATGAGTTTTAATAAGCCCAAAGCATTACGCATATTTTCATAGCTTTCAGCGTCTTGTAATACAGCTTTCGGTTCGCCATTTTGAGTAATCACAATCGGTCGATGGGTTTCATTAATTTGTAATAACAATTCAGCAGGGCGAGATTTTAGATAGCTAATCGGTTTTATATCGGTCGAGAAGTTCATAACATGCCCCAAAGGTCTAAATTAGGTGCCGAGTATAGCACTGGTTAACGACAGACATAAAAAAGGAAAGGCTGTTAGACCTTCCCGCCATTGTGACCAATGCATTATGTCTTCTTCAATGTAAGATGGATGACTAAATCAGAATATTGGCTTAACACATGATCAGTAGTCAAGAAGTAAGCGGGGATTGATTTGGTTTGGGCAATTAATAGGCGATCAAATGGATCTCTATGATACCAAGGGATTTCTACTACGCCGTAACAATCAGTTGATTGGATTGGCAGCTCAGAAAAGCCAGTTTGTAATGCAAGTTGGTATATATCTTCGGGTAAAAAATCAAAGTTGCCCTTGTTCAACGAGCGTTTAATCGCTATTTCCCAAATGCAGGCCGAGCTAAAAAAGATCCTATTGGACTATCTATTAATATATTTTCATTTCTGGTGCAATTACCGCCGTTAGCAAAATATTGGTATCCAGCAGATAAGTGCGTTTAGACAAGGGGTTCTCCTTGCTCAAACATATTTTGAATCTCATCGGCATAGAGATGATCAAAATCTTGAGGCATGGTGAAGCGAGTTTTACCTAAGCCTAGTTTGCGAGGTTGCAATGATTGAGCTTCGAGAGATGTTAAACGGGCAATTGGTTTGCCAGCACGAGCGATAATAATATCTTCGCCAGCGGCTGCTTGATCTATAAAACGTGAAAATTGAGTTTTGGCTTCATGGATATTGATAGTTTGCATCGCCTTCTCCTTGTTAAACTGGACTAAGTCTGGTTTATTTTTCTGCGAAAAGCAATATACCATCCTATTTTAGGTATAAAAAAAGGGAAGGCTTTTGGCCTTCCCTTTTTGTCGAGCGATGAGGGTTACAAATTAGAATTTGAAACCAACATAGCCACCAGTTGTGAAACCGTCGGTTGGTGTACCGTCAAGTTTGCTGGTTGAGTAGTGGTAACGAACGTCAGTACCAACTACGATGCCTCTGAACAAGTCATATTCAACACCAGCGCCAGATTGCAAGCCAGCGTTTAATACAGAAACTGCGTTAGATGGAACACCCAAGATGTTGATATCTAAACCAGCTGGGATCAACCAAGGACGTAATCTGCTGCCGTGCATGAATTTGATTTTTGGAGCAGCGCTGATTCTTAAACGTGAATCGGTGCTTTTACAGCCGTTATAAGATGAACCAACACAACCTGTACCGCCTTGACCTTGAATTTCGCGAAGCTGCTTATCTACCAAAACATTATTGCCTCTACCATATTGAGCATATTCAAGACCCAATTCAATCGCGAAAGAAGTATCATCTACTAAGCCAAACAAATCATTGTTGACGTTGTAGTCAAACGCACCACCAAAATAGAAACCTTGGTTGCTGTGATTGTCACTTAATAAGCTACCAACTGTGTCACCAGCTAAAGGATTTGCAGCACCTCTAGCATGATCAAGATTGCTGAAACCACCACGAACCGCTACCAAATGATCTTTCGCAGAAGCAGCTTCAGGAGTTGATTTCACAGATGACATCCATTGATCCAACTCTTGAACTTTAGCGCTTGCTGTAGTTGCTTCGGTTGAAGCTGCTTTAACGCGGCTTAATTCAGCTTGCATAGCGGCCATAGTCGCTGCCATTTCTTGCATTTTCATTTCTAAAGCTTCGGTTTTTCTAGCTGATGCATCAACTGAACGATCCGCTGCTTGTGCTTGTGGAGCAATGAATGCTGCTGATAAAGCTGCTGCAGCAACGCCCAGCGCTAATTTGTTTTTGTTTAATGTCATTGTGTGTCTCCCCCCAAGGGTTATTATTGTAATAACTGAAATTTGCTTTATAGCAACACAGAATTGGTTTACGGTGCGGATACTAACAGTAAAACCAGAGCCGTTCAAGTTTTGGGGTTATTTTTTTATTTTGAAAAAATTGATATATATCAATAACCTGTAAATTAAATATAAAGCTGAATAGTGAATTGTCAGAAAAAAACAACATTTAGTTTAAAATTCGCACCTAGACAACGATATGCGCTACTGGGCGGTTTTTCTGGCTTTGTGGTAGTTTGCGCAGACTTAATTAAGGCCTTTTGGATTTCATGACGGTAAACACAGAAATACTGATTATTGGTGGCGGCATTAGCGGTTTGTTGACGGCGCGTGAGTTGATTTTGGCGGGGCGCGAGGTGACGGTTATCGATAAATCCGGCATTGGCCAGGAATCATCTTGGGCGGGCGGTGGCATTTTGTTACCGATTTATCCTTGGCGACAAGCAGCAGCGATTTCCGATTTGGTGATTCACAGTATTAAACAGTATCCGCGATTAAATAGTGAGCTATTAAGCGCAACCGGCATTGATCCCGAATGGCGCGATTGCGGAATGTTAATTTGCAAAAACCCTGATTTTGATCAGGCGGTTGCATGGTGTCAGCAACGCGGTGTGGCTTATCAAGCCGCTTCATCAGCAGATTACAATGGTTTGAACAGCGATTGGCAACAGCCGTTGTGGTTGCCAGACATTGCCCAAATTCGTAATCCACGCTTATTAAAATCCTTAAGCGCTTATTTGCGGCAATTAGGGGTTAAGTTTGTCGAGAATGCCGATGTTCAGCAGGTTGTGATTAACAATCATCAGGTTGAACGGGTGGAAACCGCTGATCAAATTTTTAATGTAAAACAGTTGGTAGTGACCACGGGTGCTTGGATGGCGGGGTTTTTGCAGGATTTGTTACCGCAGGCGGGTTTAAATTTGCCGATCAAGCCAGTGAAAGGCCAAATGTTGTTGTTTGATGCCTTGCCAGATACCTTGGACAAAATGGTTTTGGACGGTGATCGTTATTTAATTCCGCGTCGGGATGGCAAAATTTTGGCGGGCAGCACGGTAGAAGAGGTCGGTTTTGATAAAGTGACCAGCGAACAAGCCAAGCAGCAGTTATATCAATTTGCTACCGAGTTAATGCCCGATTTAAAACGCTATCCAGTTTGTCATCATTGGGCCGGTTTACGTCCCGGTTCGCCGCAAGGTATTCCTTATATTGGGTTACATTCGCAGATTAGCAATTTGGGGATTAATGTCGGTCATTTTAGAAATGGTTTGGTGATGGGGCCTGCTTCGGCTAAATTGCTGGCCGATTTGATCTTGCAAAGGCCGACGGAGTTAAATCCAGCGGTTTATGCTTTGGTTTAACAAGTATGCGTAGGGTGCATTTTATGCACCTATGACTTTCAAAAGCTCGTGGTGCATAAAATGCACCCTACTGATTAGGTTTATTTAATGAATAGCTATCCTCTACTGCGGCCATTATTGTTTTCATTGGACCCAGAAACCGCGCATCACCTTACCTTGGCCCTATTAAAACTGGCGCATCAAACTGGTTTATCAGGATTAACCGCGCCTAAAGTGGTTAATAAGCCCGTTACAGTGATGGGTTTGGAATTTAAAAATCCACTCGGTTTAGCAGCGGGTTTGGATAAAAACGGTGATTACATTGATGCTTTGGCGGCTTTGGGGTTTGGTTTTATCGAAATCGGCACCGTGACTCCACGTCCTCAACCCGGTAATCCAAAACCCCGTTTATTCCGTTTGCCTGAGCATCAAGCGATTATTAATCGAATGGGGTTTAATAATCTCGGCATTGACCATTTATTACAACAAGTTGAAGCCAGCGCTTATCAAGGTGTTTTAGGGATTAATATCGGCAAAAACGCTGATACCGCGATTGAAAATGCGACCGAAGATTATTTGATTGGTTTACGCAAAAGCTATGCGGCGGCCAGTTACATCACCATCAATATTTCCTCACCGAATACCAAAAACCTGCGTCAGTTACAGGAAGGCGATGAGATTAAGCATTTGTTGCAAGCTTTAAAAGCCGAACAATTGAAGTTACAAGCCGAGCATGGCAAATACACGCCGATTGCAGTGAAAATCGCCCCAGATTTAACTGATGAAGCGATTCGCCATATTGCTGATTTGTTGCTGGCATTTGAAATGGATGGCGTGATTGCGACCAATACCACGATTGCCCGTGATGCTGTGCAAGGTCATCAATATGCTAATGAAGCGGGTGGTTTAAGCGGTGCGCCGGTTAAGTCGGCTGCGACACGGGTGGTGAAAGGCTTGGCAGCGGAGTTGCAAGGTAAATTGCCGATTATTGCCGCTGGCGGGATTTTGAGCGGTGAAGATGCGAAGGAAAAAATTCAGGCTGGCGCGAGTTTGGTACAGGTTTATAGTGGCTTGATTTACAAAGGGCCGGAGTTGATTGGGGATGTGTTGAGGGGGATTTAGGTAGGGTGTTTTCGCCGATAGGCAAAACACCTGAACTTTAAAAGTCATGGCGGATTGCCTATCGGCGAATCCGCCTTACATGGCTGGCTTATTTGAATGAAAGTTCG
>CAIZCB010000096.1 GCA_903931355.1 uncultured Pseudomonadota bacterium | reverse complement strand
GTTGCATCTGCTCGATGCACTCAAAACTCGCTGCTACGCTCAAACGGCAGATTCCCTCGTTAATATATGGGGTTGCATCTGCTCGATGCACTCAAAACCCGTTGCTACATCGTAAGCTCCGCGCGACTCCCTGTACAAGTGACGTTGCATCTGTCCGATGCACTCAATGCCCGTTGCTACTTCGGCCATTATGATAAACATCCGTACTCTTAAGGTTGCATCTGCTCGATGCACTCAAAACCGTGGCTACATTCTGATCGCTAATCGTAAGCTGATACACGTCAAGTTGCATCTGCTCGATGCACTGTAGTTTTTTGTCCTGCAACCTCATTTTGCACCTGTTCGGCGCACTCCCAGACGGCACGCGCTTTCCATTACAAATCAATCATTTAAAAACAGACACGACCAAAATGCCACCAAATATGCCCCCAAAAACACTGCCGTTAAGACAAGGCAAGCTGTACTCTGCCTCGCACCGCCAGCAGCACCGCACAGTTTATGGCGGCCAGCATCCTGTCCATTGTATGCTCGTCCAAGCGGCTCCCAGCCAGCAGTAACGCAAAATTAGTGAAAGTTATTTTAATATAAATGCAACTTGAGACCAATGATCCGCCATAGCTATACAATCGGCTTTACGCATAAAAGCCAACTTATAATTTTCCCAAGCAAGATATTCATTAACTGGAGATGTGTATTCATCAAATATAATAATATCTCCTGGTTTTAGCATTGAATTAAGTGAGCATAAGACATACAAAGCGCTAGAATATAAATCACTATCTATATGAACAACAAATGGATGAACAAAATTTGTTGTTTGCAAAAATTGATTAAGGGTATTTTGAAACCAACCTTTAATCAAAGATATTCTTGAGTCAACCATGTTTGGTATTATGCCCTTAAGATCAAATTCGTTTTTGTCTGTAGTACGCCCCAACCCATGCTCCCACACTTCTGGGAGTCCGTTAAATGAATCAAACCCATAAAAGCGGGAATTTATATTTATGTTATAACTTGCCCACAGTTTTATGCTTTCACCTTTCCAAACTCCAAATTCAAGATAAGAAATTGCTTTCCCTTGCAATTTGTTGTTTACAATTTGATACATGGATTCGCGAGTCAATGCTTTTTCAACAGACATACGGCTGTATTTGCGTATAGTTGAAAACATCCGCGCATTTTGCTGAATAATTTCAATACATATCAAAAAAAATGGCCAAATCAAATTCACCATTTTTTTGCGTGTCATGGAATGCATATTATTTTCCTTTCTCACCTGTTTTTTCAAATTTAAATTTCTTCTCAGCGATTGCACAAATTGTGTGGCCGATCATAATATGGACTTCCTGAATGTTCTGGGTACGATTTGAAGGAACGCGCACTGCATAGTCGCACAGTTTTGCCATTGCATCTCCAGACTCTCCCGTCAGAACCACAGTTACGATTCTGTGCTGCTTCGCGGCTTTTAACGCAGCAAGGACATTGGGGGATCTGCCCGAAGTCGAAATGCCAATCAGAACGTCGCCTTCTCGTCCCAAGCCCTCTACTTGCCGGGCAAATACCTTTTCGTAGCCATAATCATTGGCCACTGCTGTCAGAATGGATGTATCGGTGGTCAAAGCAAGCGCGGGCAATGGGACTCTGTCTGTTGTCAATCGACTGACAAATTCTGCGGCAATATGCTGCGCATCGGCTGCACTGCCCCCGTTTCCTATCAGCATAATCTTTTTGCGTTGGTTTATTGCAATACCGCACGCTTTTCCGACCCGCGCAATCTCTTCGAGCATCGCATCATTAATTTGTAATCGCAGAAATGTTTTGACGGTAGCTTCAATTTCAGTACGCACAAACTCTTTCATACAATCCTTCATAGCAAAGCTAAATACGCATTATTGTTCTCTGATTCAACAATAGCTTTTCATGATTTGTCCAAGTAAGTATTCTGCCTATTGCTACGCTAAAAAACTACATATTATATAACTGTCGTAGATTTTATTACCTTAAATACAAATATTAAGTTAGGCGAAGAAAATGCAATATGGGCTCGCGGACAAAAAATCAAATTTAAAAAAATATTTATCAAATTCATTTTTTAATGTGCGGCTCAACCCGCACCCTTTCTGTTATAGGTTTAGTGATTTGTTACAATTGAACGATAACTTGCTTTAGTTCTTCTGGTGTTCCCTTAGCCCAATCGCTCCAATTTTTTCCATCGAAACGTTGAGTATAAAGAAAGACAACGCCATTTGATACG
>CAIZCB010000095.1 GCA_903931355.1 uncultured Pseudomonadota bacterium | reverse complement strand
GACGAAGAGGCACAGGCGGCAAAAAAGGGTGACCGGCGGACCTTGGCTATGCCGTGGACGCAACTGGCAGAATCCACGCTGGCACTTATGCCGGGAACCGTGACCCTGCTGGCAGGCGCGCCAGAAGCGGCCAAATCCTTCATGGCCCTACAACTGCTGTGGTTCACTTTGTCCGCAGGCGACAAGGCGGCAATTTTGGAACGAATCAAAATACATTGTGGCAAAAGTTGCTAGAGCGTGGTTTGCTGTTAGGGCATGAAACCGATAAGAGCCGTAAAAATCCTAGGCCAGACGTTCAGCGCGTCATAGGCGGTTGTAAGCGGCGCGTATTGGTTGTTTCTTCGGCGTTAATAGAGTCAGATAGTGATGATACTGAGCAGACAGAGGATGACATAGACGAATAACATCAACAACTAGCTAATCATGTGAGTTTAAAAGCCGATAGCCTAAAAGGTTATCGGCTTTTTTATTGCTGGTCGTTTCATGCATTGTTTACAGTCGCTAATTTTCGCCAATTCCCCGCGCCCCTAATGACATACGCCAACGGGTGGCTGAGGCTTGAAGGTCGGTCTGAACAAAGCAACGCCTATACATGACAAAAAATGAACCATCTATATATGTTTTTTGGGGTATTTGGGGGAAATTATCTTATAAGCCTTATACAGCAAGGCTTCAAGCGTCCCCCACTGCTTTTATTTCTGGGGTAATTTCCCCCAAATATTGTGGGAAGTTCTAAGCATGGTTTTTGATGAAAATAAGGCTAAAAGCGACAAATCCCCCAGAAAATCCCATTTTTTTGGGGGAATTCCCCACGGCTTTTAATACCATTAACAGCTTGAAAGCCTTGGTATTCATGGCCTAGGCTAACACTCCCCCAAATACCCCAAAAATCAACACACCATACACGTACACAGTTTTTTTTCATTTATTCCGTCGCTATCGATGCACAGTAAAAAAACAATATTTTTCAGATCAAAATCCCACGTTAAAAATCCAGCTTGGCAACTGTTCGCCTTGTCGAAACGGCCATTGATTTGCATTGAATACCCCCCAGCCAGCACCAATACCCCCTAGGGGGGTAAATTCCTTCGGCCCTTTGCCTTCGTGACCGGTCGCTTAACTGTATTTTTTCGCCTGAGTAATTGAATTAGAAAAACCCTTGGGGATAAAGCGGTTAATTCGCTGATGTAATCCACAGCCCACCACTACACCCAGCCACTAGCCACCGTCACCCACGCGCCACCCATATGGCGTGATTGATACGGGCACGGGGAGTTATACAACTTATTGATTTAAAAGGATTTTATTGATATAATCAGCAAAATATGTTATCGCTTGATAACGCTTCACCCGCACCAAAAAACAGCCCACCACGCTTACAGGTCGGGCGTTTTCAATCTACTTATCATGGGGTATTCAATGCATCCACCAATGGAAATGAACGTAAAGCAGTTGGGCTACACCATTACCCGCGATCAAAAGCAATTTATCAGCGGCTATGACTTTGAAAAAACAGCGCAGGGAATCAATGCCACCGCCGACTTTTCAGACGAGTTAAGCGATGCGGTTTATTCCCAATCGCTGAAAGTAATGAACAAAATCAAAAAGACTATTCAACAGGTTTGGCCTAATGAAAAGTTTTGGGTGTTACGGATTTATGAAAGTAACGGTACTTATTTTTTCGAGGCATTAAACGACAGCTTCCCGTCTTGGTTACAGGTCATAAGGGGCGATTCAAAACTAAGAATGGTTGTAATCAGACCAACTACCAACATGATCGAGGGGGCATAACATGGCCGACAAATTTAACCTAAAAGTTTTAATCAGTGCGGTTGATAAACTCTCACCCGTCCTAGCCGCCCAAGCCAAAATGCTAAACGGTTTGAAGCGTCAATTTGAAAACGCTGGTCAAGGTGGCTTAGTGATGGGCGCAGGCTTAACCGCTGGCCTTGGTGTCAGTGCCAAAGCATTCATGGAGTTAGAAGATGCATCCACCACGCTTAAAAATAGCCTGATGGCTAAAGACGGCAGTATTCCCGCTGTTTTTGAAAGCATCAACAAACAAGCCATTCAATTGGGTAACGAATTACCTGGCACCACAAAAGACTTTGCCAACATAGCCACTATTCTTAAAAATCTAAGTGTCGATCCTAATGTCATTGCAGGCGGTGCGCTTAAAGCGTCGGCTTATCTGGCGTTAACAAGTAAAGATGTTGGGGTTGTTTATGATAACGCGGCGCTGGCAGTCGGCAAGCTTGGAAACTCCTTTAATCTTGCTAATGATGAGTTCGTACCGTTTACCGATGCCATGCAACGCGTGTTACACAACGGCACCAACTTAGAAGATTTGATGTATTCAATGATTAAGCCAGCGGCCTTTTTGGATGTGATAGGCATTAAAGGCAAAGCGGCTTATGACGGTATGTTTCCGCTGGTCAGTGCGATGTCGAAAAAGGGCTTACACGGTGAGGAAATCAGTTCTGGTCTTGGTGCTATTTTTGAACAGGTAGCAAAGCATCACCCAGAAATCAAAAGCGTTGAGGATATTATTAACGTCTTGGACGGTATCAATAAATTACCCGAAGCTCGACGAATGGCGATATTGACGGCCACCAAGGAAAAAGGCGGATTTGGTGAGCATTGGGCAAAGGCGGCCATGATTACGAAAGAGTCGTTTGAAGCCTCAAAAAATGCAATGGCGGCTCAAGGCGATATGATGCAGAAAGTCGGCAATATTACCAATCAGCTAAGCACTAAGGTAGGTTCACTAACGGGCACATGGGAAGGCTTGCTGGCTATTTTTGGCGGTGTTTATTCCGAACAATTGAAGGGCATTGTCGAGCAGCTAAACAGCATGGCCGAACGTATGGGGAAATTTGTCACCGCAAATTCAGGCGCTATTGCGATAGCGGGCGAATCAGTCGCCGCCTTTGCTGGCGTTAAGTTAGCTTGTTGGGGCGTGGCCGCTGGTATTGGCTTGATTACCGCCGCCATGAAAACCAACCCGCTAATGATACTGGCGCAAGTCGCCGCGATGGTTGCGCCGTTGGTTGTTGAAAACTGGGGCACTATTGAAAATTGCTTTAAGACTGGGGTGCAAAACATCGTCAACTTTTTTCAACCGCTAATTGATACTTTGCAATACGTTCTTAACTGGGTAACTAATAGCAATTTTTTAAAATTGGTTGGTGATGGTGCTATTGGCCTAGCCAATTCGGTCGGTTCATTATTGCCAAATTTGCCAGACCTAAGCGCTTCAGTTGGTCAGGGAATGCGTGCGCCGGGCTATGAAAAACCAAATACTTCAAGCAGTGGCAATAGTTCAAATGGGCCAAACTCATTTTTAATGCCCAGAACTTCTGGTGATGTTCGGGTTAAGGTTGACTTTGGCAATGCACCGCAAGGCATGAGAGTTAGCCAAGAGGAATCAAGGGGGCCAGTCAGACCGGAGCTTAACGTAGGTTATCGATCATTAAGCCTAGGAATGCCATAAAGCTATTTAATCACCGGATAATGACAAAGCCGCCATTGATGCGGCTTTTTTATTGCCTGAAGGCGGTCGGCTGTTAAAAAGCATGACTGATGCTTGATTTTAGGAAACTCTAAAAGCGTGGTTTTTGGTCAAAAAATAAGGAAAATTTAGGCAGTTGCCCACAAAAACCCGTTTTTTATGTGGGCATGCCCACTATGTGTGGGCACTGTCAAAGCCTTGGTATTCATGGGCTGTAGCCAATACGCCCACATTGCCCACGTTTTCCACACCACTACACACATATATTTTTTTAAAGTGATTAGCTGGCGGTTAATTCAGTAGTGATTGCTTGATCGATAGCCGTGTAATGTCGCAAGCAGATTGTTTACATTGCCAGCAACTTATAAAGCGTTGGGCGGCTGATGCCGTACGCCTTAGCCAGTTGGCTTTTATCTTCGCCTTGGTCGGCACGTTGTTTTAATTCAGCGGCTTGTTGTTCACTAAGCTTAGACGGTGCGCCCAATCGTTTACCCTGAGCCTTAGCCGCTTCTATGCCTTCCCTTTGCCGCTCTTTTATCAGGGTTCGCTCAAATTCAGCAAACGCGCCTAACATCTGTAGCATCAAGGTTTGCATGGGTGAACTGTCTTTGGATTCAAAGCTAAGATTTTCTTTATAAAACTTCACCATTACCCCTTTATCAGTTAGCGTTTCGATGATGGTTTGCAAATCTTTCAAGTTTCGGGCTAAGCGGTCGATTGAATGAACGTGCAACGTGTCGCCGTCGCGTAGGTGATTAAGGCAATGATTCAATTCTGGCCGCTTTGCATCTTTGCCACTGGCTTTGTCGGTAAAGATTCGATCAAGCCTCACATCCACCAACTGGCGTTCTGTGTTTTGTGATGTTGAACTTACCCGAATGTAACCAATGTCTTGGCCTTTCATGTTTACCCCTGTTTTTGTGTAAATAAAAGTCTAAGACTAATCTTAACAGGTGTAAATTAAGTGTCAAATCGACTTTTATTTACACGGTAGAATCAGGGTTTGCGGGGGTGTGCTGAGGTGTAAAGTAATGTATACATTGTTTACATTGATAAACGCCCGAAATTGGATCGGGAGTGGTTTTAGATAAGTGAGGCCTTTTTTATGTATGCCTTGGTCGTTACTTTGTAGCATTATTAAAGCGATTAAAAGAGGGTAAAAATCAAAGTAGTGATACTAATAGTGATATTGGAGAGTTTTTTAAATTAAAGGCCTTGATTTAAAAGGCTTTCAAGCATTATTCAAGACCGCCCATCGTACCAGTTGAGGGTTTTAAGAAACCCAGTAAAGTATAGAAACCCGCAAGTTATAAGGCTTAGCGGGTTTTTTTATGTCCAACGAGGTACAGCGAAAACCAGCTAAATACAGCCCAAACTGTTACCTTTTTTGTTACCTTCGTATAATGCACCTAAAAAAGGTAACACTTATGCAAAAAAAGGTAACAGTTAGGGGGTGATGAATGGCTGAGAAACTCAATAAAGACACGGTTTACAGAACAGCTAAGCCGAAAGAAAAAGATTACAGTATCAGTGATGGTAACGGGCTTGCGTTACACATAAATACTAAAGGCTCTAAGTTATGGCGGTTTGTTTACACCTTTGAGGGCAAACGGTGCAAAGTGGCGTTTGGTAATTATCCAGCCACCAGTTTAGAGTTAGCACGGAAAAAGGCCGACGATGCCCGTGATGATATAGCTAAAGGCATAAATCCTGCTGATGAGCGAAAAGCCGCTAAACAGATTATTCAGCAAGAGCAAGAAAACATCGAGCGCAAGCAATCAGGACAACATATTGTAGGAAGTTTCGCTGATGTCGGTACGCAGTGGCTAAAATCACTTGAGCGCCTTAAAAGCCCCAAACACATATCAAGAAAACAAGCAGGATAGAGCGCCTTGTATTTCCTTCAATCGGGGATATTTTGATCAAAG
>CAIZCB010000094.1 GCA_903931355.1 uncultured Pseudomonadota bacterium | reverse complement strand
TGTCAAGCAAGTTTGATTTTGTAATGGCAGTGCCAAGCGAGGCAAAGTCCATGCCGAATTTGGGATTAGAAAAAGATCCAGTAATTTTGAGCGGAATGCCAATGCCAGAAAGAGCATCTAAATCTGCCCCGCCTTGCCCTTTGAGTGATTTAACAATAGTTGGCTTAGCAAAATAGTTGATTGTTTCATTTGCGATATCAATATCACCGCGATTATCGCCAGACGCCAAGCGCAAAATAGGTGCTTTCATGGCTAGATCTTCATTATGAGCGACACCATTTTTAATCACAAAACTAGCCGTTAACTCGCTAAAGTCAGTTTTTTTCTTGGTATCGGCTAGGCTATCTTTTGCTTTAAGAAAATTAACCTTATTTTTCAGCTCACGAATACTACCCGCAATATCCACACCCTTAAGCGCACCATCTGCCAAATTAAGTGATGCGTTGCCGTTCAAGGATTTTTTTAGTGCTCCTACGCTATTTCCAGAGGTGCTGATATCAACATTCAGGCTACCTTTGCCATCCAGCATATTATTATTAATCGCATCAATCATTAATGGACCTATTGCGACAGATTTCATGCTTTGCTTGAAAACGATATTCGGTGTTGTACGCGCATCAACTTTAAGCATGCCACTCATATTGCCTTGATACAGTTCTGCTGAAAATGGCGAAAGTGTTGCAAGACCATTCTCAGCTTTCAAACCTATGTTCACATGTTCAGTTTTAATATTTGCCAATTTAAGCCAGCCGATTTTTGCCTCGCCTGAAGCGTTAAACTTTTTTAGCGCAGATAAATCAATTGGTGTATCGCCAGTATTTTTCAATGAAGGCCGGTCACTTTTTGTGATGTATTGATCGGCATCCAATTTATCAACAATAATGTTGAACGTATAAACTGGATCATTAAAGCGTGAAACATCCACATTCGCACTAATTTGGCTATCGTTCACTTTAGCTGAAAGTGTTTTTAAGTTTAGCTTTTGCCCATCTGTTTTTAAATCTATGCGGATATTAGAGGCTTTAGTTTTTCCATATTTTAGATTACCTATGCGCAAGCTACCATCTGCATTTAACGCTTTTAATGCGCTTAAACCTACGGCTTTATCGCTGTCTTTTTTATTAGCGCTAGGTACAGTTGCCACCACATACTTATCTACATCTACTTGATCAATATCTAAATTAAAGGTGTAAAGCGGTTTCATAAACTGGCTAATACCCACACTGCCTTTAATTTGACTATCGTCAAATTTAACATTAAGGCCACTTAACATTAGTTTTTGGCCATCAGCTTTAATATTTAAGCTAAGTCCAGAGACGCGGTATTTATCGTACAACATACTGTCTACATTGAGTTTCCCATCCAATATCAATGTATTAAGTACGCTCAAATCAGCGGATTTTACGTTGGGTTTAGTTGCGGTGTTAACGGGCGCGCTACTTTTTACCAATAACTTGTTAAGATCTAGCATGTCGGCATTTAAGTTAAATTTGATATTAGGCGTTTTGAAGCTAGCCACGGACACGTCGCCAACTAACTTAGTTTGATCAACATTTAAACTAAATTGGCTATTTACCAACTCGTTTTTAATGTCAGCATGCATGCCCACATTGAATTTAGCTTGCATAGCACCGTTAGGCAAGCTGGGGTCTTTAATATCAAGGCTGCCAGCAAGTTTTGGTAAATCAAAAATTAAGGCCTCGAGGTTGCCGCTAAATGGTGAAGAGAATTTACCAATCATCGTGCGTTTGCCTTGCACTGCGGAAATATCACCGCTAATGCCGCTACTTTGTAATGATTTTGGGGTGCCTGTGATATCTGCTAATACCATATTGGCTTTAAAGCTATCGCCTGACTTTTCCTGAATCAAGCTTACCTTAGTTTGTTTGCTGGTGACTTCATTTTTTTGTGCGATTAAGGCTGGCGCGCTTAAAGTTATTATCCTTTTTGCGCCACTAAATTGACCTGAAATAGCTAGGTTTAGGCGATTAATTAGGTACTCGCTAGCATCTGGTTTAGCGTCAATGTCGCCAGTAGCTAAAATTTCAACCGCGGTGCCGCCTAGTAAATCACCCTTAATGGCAACATCTAAAGCTTTGGCTGCAAAGTGTTTTGTTTTTGGATCGACTAAAAACTGGCCTTTGATTTTCGCGCTTGCTGCAATCGAAGGTTGGTTAGCGCTCACTATAAAATCAGCGGCTAGATCGACTGGTTCAGCTAAAGCTACATGGCCTGATTTAAGGTTTAATTTTGCGAGGCTATATTTAGCACCTGTAGCTTCTTCTGAAT
>CAIZCB010000093.1 GCA_903931355.1 uncultured Pseudomonadota bacterium | reverse complement strand
GCTGTGATAATGATTTTTCAAACGCTCATAAGTCACCCGTTCATGCGCTGCATGAGCATCAACCAAAATCACCCCATTGGCGGTTTCGGCGAGAATATAAATATTGTGAATATGCGCCAACGCAAATCCCAAAGGTGGCATCGCTGATTCAGGCTCAACCGCTGATGGGGTTGATTTTTCCGGCATCAATCGAGTGTAAGCATCAACCTGATTCGCCAAATAGTTAGGACTTGGTCTTGGGCTAGGTTGATAACTACCCACACTTCGAGCACTACTGACTTTATAAGCCGACACATCATTAACCTGATTATCAGCAACATGCGCCATCGGCAACGCAGTTTGCTGACTGACTACTGGGCGCGGCTCAACCTCATCCCGCTCAACATCAATGGTTTCAACCACCAGCGCAGGCTGCCCTGGCCTTTGCTCAGCCAAGCTACGATGCAAAGCCTGAAACAAAAAGTCATGCACCATCCGCCCTTCCCTAAACCGCACTTCTAACTTGGTCGGATGAGCATTAACATCAACCAGCGCCGGATCAAGCGCCAAATACAACACAAACACCGGATGGCGGCCGTGATACAAGACATCTTGATAAGCTTGTTTAACCGCATGAGCCACCAAACGGTCTTTAATCAAACGGCCATTGACATAAAAAAACTGCATATCCTGCTGGCTACGAGAAAACGTCGGCTTGCCAACCCAGCCGTATAAATGCAAACCCGAAGCGGTGTAATCAATTCTGATCGCATTTTCGACAAAGCCCTCGCCACAAATCGCCGCAATCCGTTTCAACTGATCCTGCTCGCTTTGGGTCGGCTTTAAATTCAGCACCTCGCGCTGATTGTGATTTAACAAAAAACCAACATCAGTTCGCGCCAAGGCCAGTTTTTGAATCAAACTTTCAATATGAGCAAATTCGGTTTTCTCGGCTTTTAGAAACTTACGCCGCGCCGGAGTGTTGTAAAACAAATCGCGGACATCGACCGTGGTGCCTTGTGGATGCGGATCGGGCTGGGGATTAAAGTTTTGCTCGGTGCCATCAGCGCTAACCAACCAAGCACAATCCGCCTCGGCGGTTCTGGAAATCAAGGTCAAACGCGCCACCGAACTAATACTCGGCAAGGCCTCACCGCGAAAGCCCATGCTCATCACATGTTCTAAATCATCCAAGGAACTGATTTTGCTAGTGGCATGACGCGACAAAGCCAACGCCAAATCCTCTTTATCAATCCCACAACCATTATCGCGAATCTTAATCTGCCGCGCCCCGCCCTGTTCAATATCGATTTGAATTTGGGTAGCGCCAGCATCAAAACAGTTTTCTACTAATTCCTTAACTACCGAAGCCGGTCTTTCGACCACCTCGCCAGCAGCGATTTGATTCACTAATTGTGTCGGTAAAGCTTGAATTCGCATGGGATTGGGCTGGCAAAAAGCGGCCATTTTACTGGATAGGGGTAAACAGTGGCATTTATTCGTTGACTAAGAAGGCTGCTGATATTCGCGCCAGTCAAATATTTATGAATTGAGGTTTTTTGCTAATAGGGCTTTCAATCTTTCAATTTCTTCCAATGCTTTCTGTTCACGCTCTAAAGCTATCTGCTCACGCTCAATAGCCTCAACCTTTGCCTTGCGCTCGGCATCCAGCTCATGCTGAATCGTCAATTGTTCGCGCAAAAACTCTTGGCGGGCTTGATAGGCATGATAGTTTTGTTCTTTCTCTGAAAACTGACGTAATGTGCTCATTTCTTGGGTAGTCATCCAATCCGGTAATCCAATATTGTCGTTTAAACGCTCACCTTCATTAAAAAATCGTAACCAGCGCTGTTGTTCTGTCTCAATCGACTGAGCATTAAACTTATCCAACGCCAACAACCAAATACCACAATGATCGTTTAAAGGTCTGCCTTTATTATCCTGAATTTTGTAAACATGGATGTAGTCGCTATCGCCTTTAATCAAAGTTAATTTGATGTTTCATAATTTATTCTACCAATATAAGCCAAAAATTTTGCTGTAGGCTGCTCAGCCAACGACTTACAAGCGTAGGCCCGAATAAGCGCAGCGTTTCGGGCAGAGGGCTTATAATCAACCGCCAAACCTTCGCCGGAAACGCTTTGCTTATTCCGGCCTACGCGTGGTTTGATCGTTTCTTCAAACCGTAACGGCAATATCGACACATCACACCAATTAATAGGATGTGCTGAACAAGGTGAAGCGCATCGCTCGCGATTGATGCGCTTCGCTTTTCGCTCAACACATCTGTTCGCGGTTGTGATTGTGTCATCAAACGTAGGGTGCATTTTATGCACCAGCGATACCAAAAAGCTGGTGGTGCATGGAATGCACCCTACCTGCTGCCAAGTGATTGATCGTTGCGTCAAACCATAGCGGCAATATCGACCCATCACACCAATTAATAGGATTTTGATTGTATCATCAGGCGTAGGGTGCATTTTATGCACCATCGATGCCAAAAAGCTGGTGGTGCATGGAATGCACCCTACCGGCGATCATGCCGGTTTGCTCCGTTTTTGTTTGGCTACTGGCTGGGCTTGGCGTTCGGCTTGGATGCGTTTGAGTAGTTCGACGGCGGGTTCGTCGTTGGGGTCTTGGGGCACCAGTTCGCCGCGAAAAGCCTTGGCGAGTAGTGATTGGCTCAGGCGATCAAGGCGTTGTTTGGCGGCGAGATATTGTTTTTCGACCGTGTCAGCAAGCGCGAACAGGGATTCGACGCGGCAGACGATTTCGGTTTGTTCTTCGGAAGATGGATAGTGGAAACTAAGACTTTTAATAATTTTTTGGTTCAGATTTACCATCGTTGAACCAACTGAATTACTCTCAAAGAATGCAACTGAATTTGGTGATCTGAGAACCAAACACAAATAGGCTGGTGAAATTAAACCCGATTTTGATCTGATGATCATCGAACCTGTTCCACACAAAAAATCAACATTGGAATTTATTATTTGGGCAGCCCTTCCCATTTCTCCCCGCCTACCAATAACAACATCGCCAATTTTCAATTTCCATGTTTTTAGCTCTTGAAATTTTTCTTTCGTTACACTCATTTCTGCCGAAGGATAAATCGATCCATCACGAATATGCATGGGATTAATAACTGGGATACCCCCAGAAACGTATTCTTCTTTGTGTAAAGCACTACCAAACGGGCCTGTTTTTACTTCGATACCTGCATCTCCAAGCGTTGTATAAGTAGCTTCAATTTTATTTTCTAACCGCCACTCCCTCGTCAATTCCCCCGAAGTAGCCGCTGCCAGAACAGATTGGCGGAAGCGTTTGAGCAAAGTGGGGATTTTTTCCAGACGAGCCTGAGCCGTATCGACTTTGGCGAGTAGGCTGTCGAGTTTGTTGGCGATGCGGATTTGTTCGCTTAAAGGAGCAATTGGCAAAATAAATTGCTTTAATTTTTGTTGATTAAGTGAAGACTGATTTACGGCATGTTGAGCCTTTAACGAGAATTCGCCTACCCCCCTAATGTACTTACAATAAAAATTAAAAAACTC
>CAIZCB010000092.1 GCA_903931355.1 uncultured Pseudomonadota bacterium | reverse complement strand
GTTGAACAAAATCCCTGGGATTGACGGCAATATCAAATTGCAACAAACCAAGTTGGATTTAAGTTTTTCAGAAACTTTCAAAAAGAATCGTCTTTTTGGCGGTTATGAAAAACTGATTTTAGAAGCCTTACGCGGCAATCCAACCCTGTTTTTAAGCCGTGAAGAAATTGAACAAGCTTGGACTTGGGTCGATTCCATCCAGTCTGCTTGGGCACAAAACCATAGCGCACCTAAACCTTACCCAGCAGGTAGCTGGGGTCCAGTAGCATCAGTGGCTTTATTAGCCCGTGATGGACGCGCTTGGGAAGAATAAAAGTTTTATCCGGCTCATCATGGGGCGAGCCGGACTTTAGTTGTTTACTGCTACATAACTAAAGCTAGATCGTTACGCAAACCCCCTACTGTTTTAAGTTATTCTGGACTGATTAATTGAGAAACACTGCTATGGTTAGAGAATTCCACTTTGAGCAACGCAATCACTTGTTCACCACACTGGCGGCTGAATGCCAAGATTTCATCTCGGAATCTTTGAGCAAACAAGGCTCCGCTACCTTATTAGTTTCTGGCGGCACCACACCTGCTCCGCTTTATAACGCTCTGTCAAAAATGGAACTGGCTTGGAAAAAAGTTAAAGTTGCCTTGGTTGACGAGCGCTGGGTAAGCCCAGATCATGAAGCCAGCAATGAAGGTTTAATCAAGCGCACTTTGCTGATTAATAACGCGAAAGCGGCCACCTTTACTGGCATGAAAACCAATTCCAATAGTGCTTCGCGCGGCCATTCGGAAACCGAAGCCAATTACAACGCGCTACCACTGCCGTTTACTGTTGCGATTGTTGGCATGGGTAATGATGGCCATACCGCCTCGTTATTTCCTTATGCTGATGGCTTAGCAACAGCATTAAAACCCAGCAACGAGCAATTGACGGTAGCGATTAAAGCTAAACCGAGCGCTGTCACCGGCCCGCTGACTGAGCGGATGTCGTTGACATTAGCGGGTTTAATGAAATGTGACCGCATCATTATTTTGATTACTGGCGAAGATAAACTGGCGGTATTCGATCAAGCCATGAAACCCGGCCCAGTCGAAGAAATGCCAATTCGGGCCATTTTGCATCAAGAGCAAGTACCTGTTGAGCTTTACTGGGCGCCTTAAGCCATCTTATCAACTGGGTTTAGAGCCAATCTAAGCCCAGTTCATTTCATTATTTCCACGATTCGACGCGTCGATTTTCGCCATTCAGGAGCGCCTCATGCATCCCATATTAGAACAAGTTACCCAGCAAGTGATTGAACGCAGCCGCGAAACCCGTGCTGCTTATCTGGCCAATGTCGATGCCGCGATTGAAAAAGGCCCACACCGCGCTAAATTAGCTTGTGGCAACTTGGCACATGGTTTTGCTGCTTGCGCATCCGGCGAAAAAGATGATTTAGCCCATGCTGAAAAAGCCAATGTCGCGATTATTTCTGCTTACAACGATATGTTGTCAGCCCACGAACCGTATAAAGATTACCCAGCCCTGATTAAACAAGCAGTGCGCGAAGCCGGTGGTGTGGCTCAGTTTGCTGGCGGTGTACCGGCGATGTGTGACGGCGTCACTCAAGGCCAACCTGGCATGGAATTATCCTTGTTCAGCCGCGACATCATTGCTATGTCAACCGCAATTGGCCTAAGCCACAATATGTTTGATGCGGTGCTGTATTTAGGCGTTTGCGACAAAATTGTACCGGGCTTGTTAATGGGCGCGTTGAGCTTTGGGCATTTACCAGCGGTTTTTGTCCCAGCCGGCCCAATGCCTAGCGGCTTGTCGAATAAAGAAAAAGTGCGGATTCGTCAGCTTTATGCAGAAGGCAAAGTCGGTCGTAAAGAATTACTCGAATCGGAATCACAGTCTTACCACAGCCCCGGCACTTGTACTTTCTACGGCACCGCCAACAGCAACCAAATGATGGTTGAAATTATGGGCTTGCATTTGCCAGGCAGCTCGTTCGTCAATCCTTACACACCATTACGTGACGAACTGACTAAAGCGGCTGCTAAACAAGTCTTGAAATTTACCGCTTTGGGCAATGACTTCCGCCCTATCGCCCATGTGATTAATGAAAAAGCAATTTTGAATGCGGTGATTGGTTTATTAGCCACTGGTGGCTCTACCAATCACACCATCCATTTAATCGCGATTGCTCGCGCAGCGGGGATTATTATCAACTGGGATGATTTTGATAAATTGTCAAAAATCATTCCGTTATTGGCCAAAATTTATCCAAACGGCTCCGCCGACATCAACCACTTCCAAGCTGCTGGCGGCATGGGTGTGTTAATTGCCGAGCTTTTACGCAACGGCTTATTGCATGGCGATATTCTCACCATCGGCGACCAACGCGGCATGGCGCAATACAACCAAGAGCCAAAACTGCTTGATGGTCAATTAAGCTGGCAAGCAGGCCCTGAACAGGCTTTAGACAATACCGTGATTAGCAGTGTTGCTCAGCCATTTGCGGCTGGCGGCGGTTTGCATGTCATGCACGGTAATTTAGGTCGCGGGGTTTCTAAAATTTCTGCAGTTGCTGAGCAACATCAAGTCGTTACTGCACCAGCAGTGGTGTTTGATGATCAAGATGACGTGGTTGCGGCGTTTAAACGTGGCGAATTAGAAAAAGACTGCATCGTGGTATTACGCTTCCAAGGCCCGAAAGCCAACGGAATGCCAGAGTTACACAAACTGACACCGCCACTGGGCGTATTGCAAGACCGTGGCTTTAAAGTCGCTTTAATCACTGATGGCCGTATGTCAGGCGCATCAGGCAAAGTGCCATCAGCAATTCATATGTGCCCAGAATGTATTGATGGTGGCCCATTAACCAAAGTCCGCGATGGTGATGTGATTGTCTTGAACACCCAAACTGGCGAGGTCAACGTGCAAGTCGATCAAGCAGAATTTGATGCCCGTGTTGCGGTTGCTAATACTGCCAAAGGCCATCATATTGGCATGGGTCGTGAACTGTTTGGTGCGTTCCGTGCTAATGCCTCTTCAGCTGAAACTGGTGCCACTAATTTGTTTTTTGTTGATTAAGCACTCGAATAAAAGTGAATCGGCATTGTGCAATTAGAATCTTGATTGTTTGGCAAGCAAGTTAAGGCTTCCCGTTCGTCCTGAGCTTGTCGAAGGATGAATGGGAAAGCCGAGTCGGTCGCCAGCCATCGCCGCTCATACTTCGACAAGCTCAGTACGAACGGCTTAAATGACAAGCAAGATTTCATAGCTGGCTTCCTGCTTACTTTTGTTTGACGACTTAACTGAAATTCGCATTATTTAGGCTGGGTTAGCGTAGCGTAACCCAGCAACTCAAGCCCTTACTGTTGGGTGACGCTACGCTAACTCAACCTAATGATCTGGATTAGAAAATGGCCGTAACAATCAAAGAAGTGATGACCACCTCCCCCGTGATGCCTGTCATGGTAATTAACCAACTTGATCAAGCTGTACCTTTAGCGAAAGCCTTGGTCGATGGCGGTTTGAAAGTATTGGAAATCACTTTGCGTACCCCCGTTGCATTGGATGCAATTCGCAAAATCAAAGCCGAAGTCCCAGGCGCTATTGTCGGCGCTGGCACCATCATCAACACCGAAACCCTGCAACAAGCGATTGATGCGGGTGCTGAATTTATCGTTAGCCCCGGTGTAACCGATAGCGTGATTGATGCGGCGATTGCTTCTGGCGTGCCAATTTTGCCGGGCGTGATTACCCCTAGCGAAGTGATGAAGCTATTGGAAAAAGGCATTACCGCGATGAAATTTTTCCCAGCCGAAGCGGCTGGCGGCATCCCGATGTTGAAATCCATCGGCGCACCACTACCACAAGTCACCTTCTGCCCAACCGGCGGCGTTAATCCTAAAAATGCCCCTGAGTATTTGGCATTAAGCAATGTGGCTTGCGTGGGTGGCTCTTGGATGGCACCGGCTGATTTAGTCGATGCTGGCGATTGGGCGGAAATTACTCGTCGAGCGGCAGAAGCGGCGAAGTTAAAATAAACAACCAATAAAAAGCAGTTTGATTTTCAAGGGTTAAGCTTCACAAAATGCCCCTGAGCTAGAATTTGATCCAAATGAAAATCAAACTGTTCATTCCAATAAATACGTTTATTTTTAAACCTCACTGTCTTAAATAAGGCATTATCGTAAAGCGGTTTATAACAAGCTATTCTTTCCAACTCTGCTTTCACGTCAAAATCGACAATAGAGTTATCGTCCAAAAAAACTCTCACCACATAATTATCTTTAGGTTCTACGTTAATCAGCTTCATACATACCCCAAGAGTTTATCTAAGTGGCTCAATCTTTAAAGGTTCTTGAATTGAAAGTTTTGTAGCTATCGCTGGTAGCGTTGGGTGACATTAGATTGGCATTATCATTGGTATGATGCCTAACAATAATGCCGTCATTCCCGCGAAGGCGGGAATCCAGAGTCGCAGGCGACGGTGCTGGTGGCTCTGGACCCCCGCCTTCGCGGGGGCGACGATACTATCGTTCGATGGAAACCAAACCATACCAAATCGATGAGAAACCGCTTGCAC
>CAIZCB010000091.1 GCA_903931355.1 uncultured Pseudomonadota bacterium | reverse complement strand
TGACTAATCATTTGATGAATAACATTCATATCGGCATGATAAAAACCACGCTTCATTTCCGGTGTTAGCAACTGTTTCAGCTTATCTTTATCAATATACTGAAATGCGCCTTCAATCTTCACATAGCGAATCGGTTTACTAATCGCGTCTTGACTGTTAAGCCTTGCCCAACCAAACCAAGCGGCAACTAACAACACCAAACCAACGATGATGACGCTAAATCTCGACACATTGGCCTGCCATGCTGGTTTCTAAAATTCGCCAGACTAATTGATTAAAATCGATGCCCGCTGCTTTAGCCGCCATCGGCACTAAACTATGATCGGTCATACCTGGCACGGTATTCACTTCAATCAACTGCGAATGATCTTGGCTATCAATAAACACATCCACTCTAGCCCAGCCTTTTACCTGTAAACCGCGACAGGCTTGCACTGCCAAGGCTTGCAATTGTTGTTCACGTTCAGCGCTCAAGCCACAAGGGCAATGGTATTTAGTGGTATTAGCTCGATATTTGGCATCGAAATCATAAAACTCATTCGGGGTTTCCAAGCGAATCACCGGCAGCGCTTCACCATCTAATACACCGACCGTATATTCCTGACCTTGTACCCATTGTTCTGCATAAACATCGCAGTTGAATTGCTTAGCAAGCTTTAAAGACTCAACCAATTCCTCACGGTTATTGGCTTTACTCATACCGATGCTAGAACCTTCTTGGGCTGGCTTAACAATCACAGGAAAACCGAGTTGTGCTATGCAAACATCCACATCGTTCTCAGTTTGCAAGACAAACCATTTCGGCGTTGCCAAGCCTAATCCTTGCCAGCAAAGCTTGGTTCGCAATTTATCCATGCTCAATGCCGAAGCTAAAACCCCAGAACCGGTATAAGGCAAGCCCAATACTCCCAAAATTGCCTGTAAAACACCGTCTTCTCCACCACGTCCGTGAATAATATTAAAGACTCGGTCAACCTTGATATTGGCTAAAGCATCAATTGGACTGGCGGTTACATCAATTGCCACCACATCGATCCCTTGTTGCTGCAAGGCTTGAAACACCGCATTACCACTACGCAAAGAAATCTCTCTTTCTGCGGCAGTTCCACCCATCAATACAGCGACTTTGCCAAAATCAGCAGGATTTTTTATCTGCAATGGTTTCATGCCTCTTCACCTATCCGACAAACTTCAGTCTGCAAACTGATACCAAATTGTTGCTGCACTTGGGTTTGAATGTGTTGAATCAATGTTTCAATATCCACCGCAGTGGCATTACCCTGATTTTCAATAAAATTGGCGTGTTTCTCAGACACAACCGCACCACCGATCCGATAACCTTTTAAACCACAAGCTTCGATTAAACGCGCCGCGTGATCACCGACTGGATTTTTAAATACTGAGCCACAGGTTGGCTTATTAGTCGGCTGACTGGTATTACGTTTTTCCAATAAAGCCTTAATCTGTAACTGACTGACTTGGCTATCACCTTTAGTCAGTTTTAATTCCGCAGCTAAAAACCATTCATCATCAATGCCTTTCACCGAACGATAAGCCACTTCAAACTCATGTTTATTGCGATTGATAACTTGCCCTTGCTGATTAAGCATTTCTAACTGATCAACAATTTGCCAAGTTTCACCACCAAAAGCACCGGCATTCATTTTCAATGCGCCGCCCATCGTGCCAGGAATACCGGCCAAAAATTCCGCACCGGTTAAACCTAAATCACTACAAAATCTTGCAACATGAGCACACGGCACACCGACTTCGACATAAACCCTATCGCTATCGATTAAACGCATTTCTTTTAATCGGCTACGGGTATTAATTACCGTGCCACGAACGCCACCGTCACGAACTAATAAATTACTGCCTAAACCTATCCAATACAGCGGCTCGCCTTGCGGTAATCCAGCAACAAAATCGATCAAATCGGCTTTGTTTTCAGGAATATACATACGCTGCGCAGGGCCGCCGACTCGCCAACTGGTGTATTTCGCCAGCGGTTCGTTATTCAGCAATGTGCCTTTGTAAACCTGACTAACCATGGCTCAAAGCTTCCGCTAATTTAGTCGGCAATTCGGCAGCTATTTGCCCAACATTACCGGCACCCATAGTTAGAATTACATCGTCTTGATTAACAATTCCTGCCAAAATGGTTGGTAAATCGTCACGATTTTGAACAAATACCGGATCAACTTGTCCGCGAACGCGAATTGAACGACTTAAAGCTTTACCATCCGCTCCATTAATCGGCGCTTCACCTGCTGAATAAATATCCAACAAAATCAAAACATCAACACTGGAAAGCACTTCAACAAAATCTTCAAACAAATCACGAGTACGGGTATAACGATGCGGCTGAAATACCACGACTTTACGGCGTTCAGGCCATGCTTGACGCAAAGCTTCTAAAGTAGCAGCCAATTCACGAGGATGATGACCATAATCATCAACAAAAGTTAATTTGCCACCATCAAATGCCACATCGCCATTGATTTGGAAACGACGACCAACCCCTTTAAATTCAGCCAAACTTTTAATAATCGCCGCATCATCAACACCCAACGTGGTTGCGATAGTAATCGCTGCCAAAGCATTGAGCATGTTGTGCCAACCCGGTAAATTCAAAGTCACTTGCAATGGTGGCAAAGCCCCCCAACGCAACACAGTGAAATGGGTGCATAAACCGTCTTGTTCGATATTAATCGCCCGAACATCAGCCGCTTCGCTGACACCATAGGTTTTAACCGGCTTAGAAATTTCCGGTAACACTTCGCAAACCCCAGCATCATCAATACACATCACTGCCAAACCATAGAATGGCAATTGATGAAGGAATTTAATGAAGGTCTCTTTCAAACGGTTGTAGCTACCACCGTAAGTTTCCATGTGGTCTTGGTCGATGTTGGTGACAATCGCCATCATCGGTTGTAAATACAAAAATGAGGCATCGCTTTCATCTGCTTCGGCAACCAAATATTTACCTAAGCCCAATTTGGCATTAGCACCGGCACTATTTAAACGACCGCCAATTACGAAAGTCGGATCTAAGCCGCCTTCAGCCAACATCATTGTGGTTAAACTGGTTGTGGTGGTTTTGCCGTGAGTTCCAGCAACCGCAATACCAAAACGAAACCGCATTAACTCCGCCAACATTTCGGCGCGAGGAATCACGGGAATTCGATTTTCATAAGCGGTAGTAATTTCGGGATTGGTTCTATCAACCGCTGTTGAAGTCACGACCACATCAACATCAGCAACATTTTCAGCATGGTGTCCAAAAAACACTTTAACGCCCATCGCTTGCAATCGGTCAGTGACCGGCGAAGCCTTAATATCAGAACCCGATACGCTATAGCCCAAGTTTGACAACACTTCAGCTATCCCGCTCATACCCGTACCACCAACACCGACGAAATGGATTTTGTCGATGTCGCCCAAAGCTTGATTGGCGATTTGTGCATTAGGCCGATTCATCGTGCGGCCTCGGCGATACAAATTTCAGCCACCACTTGGGTTGCATCAGGTTTTGACAGGATTTTTGCGGCGTAACTCATAGTGCTTAGTGAATTCATAGTTTGTTGAACAGCTTGGCGTAAGCTGTCAGCATTTAATTGGTTTTGTGGCAATAACAATGCAGCGCCAGCATCAGCTAAATATCGCGCATTGGCAGTTTGGTGATCATCGATCGCGTTTTGTAATGGCACAAAAATCGCAGGTAAACCTGCAACAGCCACTTCGCTGACCGTCATTGCGCCAGCGCGACAAATAATCAAATCGGCCCAGTTATAAGCTGCGGCCATATCATCAATAAAGGCTAAAACTTCGGCAGTTTGTCCAAGCGATTGATAGCGCTCTAAGACTTCGGCCTGCATCGCCGCGCCGGTTTGGTGTTTGATGCTGAGATTATTCAATCCAGCTAATGCGGCTGGCACATTGTCATTCAATACTTTCGCACCTTGACTACCACCCACCACTAAAACTCTCAATTCGCGCGCTGCTGTCCATGCCGTTTTTTCTGGCAAATTCTGAAAGGCTTTACGAAGCGGATTACCGGTTGCTACTGCATTAGTCTGCTTAGGAAAACTAGCAGGAAAGCCTTCTAATACTTTGCTGGCAGCTAATTTGACCAATAAACGATTGGTTGTCCCTGGCACACGGTTTTGCTCATGAATCACTACCGGAATCCCTAACCATTTGGCCATCAATCCACCCGGGCCAGCCACAAAGCCCCCCATGCCTAAAACCACATCAGGTTTTCTTTGCTTGAGGATTTTTCTGGCTTGTAAACACGCTTGTAGCAATTTGAAAGCC
>CAIZCB010000090.1 GCA_903931355.1 uncultured Pseudomonadota bacterium | reverse complement strand
TGTGGAGTCATTTGGTAAACCCATTTAACTTCACCGGTGTCAGCGTCACGAGCCCACAATGACATAGACCATTTGTTGTCGCCTGGACGTTGTACTGGGTTCCAAGTAGAAGGGTTACCTGAACCGTAGTAAACCAAGTTCAATTTAGGGTCATAAGAGTACCAGCCCCAAGTTGTACCGCCACCGATTTTCCATTGGTCACCTTTCCAAGTGCTAGTACCTGAATCAGCGCCAACTGGAGTTACTTTGCCGTTTTCCCAAGTTGTAGATTTGCCAGCTTTCAACAAGGTGTCTTTATCTGGACCCATGCTGTAACCTTTCCAAGCTAATTTGCCTGAACGGATGTCATAAGCAGCCAAGAAACCACGAACGCCAAACTCACCACCAGAAATACCAGTGATAACTTTGTCTTTAACAACGATAGGTGCGTTGGTGTTGGTCATACCCAATTTTGGGTCGCCGTTTTGAACGCTCCATACACGTTTACCGGTTTTGGCATCCAAAGCGGTTAAAACGGTGTCAGATTGTTGCAAGAAAATTTTGCCGTCGCCATAAGCTAAACCACGGTTAACGGTATCGCAGCACATTACAGGGATAGTAACGTCAGCATCCATGGTTGGTGTGAATTCCCAAATAACCGCTTTGGTTTTTTGGTCGATTGCGTAAACAGTGTTAGGGAACGGAGTGTGAATGAACAAAACGCCGTTAACAACCAAAGGACCGCCCTCATGACCACGTAGAACGCCGGTTGAGAAAGACCAAGCAGGTTGCAAGGTTTTAACGTTTTGAGCGTTAATTTGCGACAGCTGGCTATAACGTGTACCTGCGTAATCACCGCCCCAAGTTGCCCAGTTAGCAGGGTTTTGTGTCAACTTTTCAAGGTCGCTGTTAGCAGTAGAGACAGTGGGTGCAGCAAGTAAAGTAGCTACAGTTGATGCAAGCAGCCAGCTTTTTACAGGCTTCTTCATATGTTTCCTCCTGGTAATCTGTGGATTAGACAGAGTACGATTTTGTGTTGTTAAGACTAATATTAGTTTTAAAGCTTTGTTGGATGATTATCCAATTACGCTATTTTTGACATAGGTCTAGCGCAGTTTGATAGTCACACCAGCTGCGTAAATTGAAGGATTTTTTCCTAAATGTCAATTAGAAATAACCCTTAGCAGTTAAGCATAAAAATAATTTCAAGCCTGATAATGCCTTAGCGATAAATGCTAAAATAACTATTAGTTAAATAAGCACTGATTTTTCAAAACTCACTCCTAATCCTCTCAATCCGCAATAACCATCAGGATGCTTTGCTAGGTACTGCTGATGTTCGGTTTCAGCGTAATAAAAAATTGGCGCCAAGCTAATTTCAGTGCTAATTGTTGGTGCCCCCAAACTGCTTATTTGTTGCTGATAATGTGCTTTGCTTTTGATAGCCATTTGTAAGTCTTCATCGCTATAACAACAGATAACCGAGCGATATTGACTCCCAACATCGTTTCCTTGACGCATACCTTGGGTCGGATTATGTGATTCCCAAAAAATGGCCAACAAATCTTGAAAGCTAATCATTTCAGGATTAAAAACCACCAAAACCACTTCCGCATGTCCGGTCAATCCGCTACACAGCTCCTGATAAGTCGGATTAGGCGTATAACCACCGGCATAACCGACAGCGGTACTAAACACTCCGTTTTGTTGCCAAAACTTACGTTCAGCCCCCCAAAAACAACCCATGCCAAACAGAACCTGTCTTAAATGATTAGGAAATGGCGGCAAAATTGGATTGCCATTTAACCAGTGTTGGTTCGCAATCGACATTGGCTCAAGACGACCCGGTAGAGCATCTTCGGGGCTAGGCATATCAGTTTTTTTAAATAGAAAACTCATCTGTCATTATCCAAATTCAAAAACCCAGTAAACGGCGACTATAATCACCACATTCATAACACAAGACATTAATGCCATGATCCAACAAGATTGCCTAATTCGTTTTATTTTTGAACAACACAACGTGCGCGGCGAATGGGTGCGCTTGCAAGACAGCTTGCAACAAGCCAAACAGCATCAAATTTTGGCCAATCCTGACGTCGATTCACAATTAGGCCAAGCGCTAGCCGCAGTCGCCTTACTTTCCGCCACCATCAAGTTCAGTGGCTCGTTAATCATGCAAGTGCAAGGCGCCGGTGAAGTGACGGCATTGGTTGCCCAAGCTACCAACGACCAAAAAATCCGTGGCCTAGTGCGTAGCGAACCTATCGTTACCCAAACTAACCTTAAAGATATGATTGGTGAATCGGGGCGTTTGGTGTTGACTGTCGAATCCGAAAATGGCGAGCGTTATCAAGGTATTGTTGGCGTCGAAGAAAATAATCTAGCCGATGTCTTAAAAAACTATTTTGTTCAATCAGAACAGCTAGACACTCGACTTTGGCTATTTGCTAACCAAACTCACGCGGCAGGATTATTCATTCAGGAACTTCCTGGCGACAAAAAAGACCAACTGGATTGGGAGCGCATCGAAATATTAGCCAATACAGTAACCGCTGACGAACTATTAAACCTAGACTGCGAAACCCTGTTACACCGTTTATTCAACGAAGAACAAGTCAGAATCTACGAGCCAGATCCGGTTGTATTCCACTGCGGATGCTCCAGACAAAAAATTGCCGAAACCTTAGCCGCCTTAGGCCGCGTTGAATTAGAGGATATTCTAAAAGAACGTCCAGATGTCGAAGTTGATTGCCAATTTTGTGGCGCTCAACACCGTTTTGACAAAGTGGATGTCGAAAACTTACTCACTAACCCCGCTGGCGAAGTAACGCCAGAATCATCGACTTTACATTGAGCTTGCTATGAAAAAATCCAGCCGCTATTTACGCTTATTATTTATTTTTTCGATGTTACTCAGCATGACCGGCTGTTT
>CAIZCB010000089.1 GCA_903931355.1 uncultured Pseudomonadota bacterium | reverse complement strand
TAGAGCGGGTGACTGTTAATCACTAGGTCGGCGGTTCGAGCCCGTCCGGGGGAGCCAAACAAATCAAGGCTTTAGGATAAAACCTAAAGCCTTTTTTTTGCCCTGTACAAACACTGGCGGGGAAATTCAAAATAAACATCTATCCAACCCTCACCTGTCGTCCACACTCGCGTAAATCCTTTTCGAACCCGCAAAAAACTCCCCTAACCAATTAAACACCCTCGTATATCTTGATTAGAAAACGGTTTCGCCAGAAAGCCGCAGATAATCCCTTCTTCAATCGCCTGTCGAATCACAGGATCATCGGAATAATGGTAGCCGGAAACCAAAAACACCTTCGGCCTAACGCCTTCTAAGCAACTAGCAAAACGCGCCACATCCAAACCATCCATATCCGGCAATTTGGCATCTAAAAACACAATCGAAAAATCGCCCCGCGCCAATTTAAAGCAAGCATCTTCACCGCTGTAAGTAGTGATGATATTGAGGTTTTCCGATTGCAAAATATGCTCAATCGCCCAGCACATATCCGGTTCGTCATCGACGATTAAAATTGAAGTCATCATCAGCTTACTGCAACGGCAAAGTGACAATAATCGTCGCGCCTTCACCATGTCGGCTTTCGGCCTGAATCGAGCCAAGATGCTGCTGAATAATGCTGTAGCAGATCGACAAACCCAAGCCAGTACCCTGCCCGACTGGTGACGAAGTGTGAAAGGGATCAAAAATCTTGTCCAACTCACCGGCCGGAATCCCAACCCCAGTATCAGAAATACTCACTATCACCCTGTCCTCAAAAGTATCAGTGACAATCTTTAACAACCCACCATCCGGCATGGCATTAATCGCGTTTAAAAAGATATTCATAAACACCTGCTGCAACAAACCCGACACCCCAGGCACTAAAATCGGCTCTTGATGACTAGGCAAAACAATCTGCACTTTCTGAACTTTGGCCTGATTAGCGATTAACTCGGTGGTTTCTCGCAGCACCGCCATCAAATCGACTTCGACCATTTCGGTATCGAGTGAGGAACGAGCAAAACGCAATAGATTTTCGATAATCGCTGAAGCTTTTTGGATATTGGTTTGGATTTTGTTGGAACATTCGCGGTGAAACTCAGCGCCAATGTCATCTTGTAACAAAAACTGCGCTGCCGCCGAACACACCGCCAAAGGATTACGGATTTCGTGAGCAATCCCGCCAGCCATCACCCCCAAGGCGCTCAATTTATGCGACTGCCGCAATTGCAATTCCAGCTTACGGCGCTCAGCCAAATCACGCCCAACGATCACCGTACCGACTGTCACACCATAATCATCTTTCATCGGCGAAAATACCCAAGAAATCAGAATACTGCCGCCATTATTCGGTGCTAATAAATGAAACTCGGTGGTATGCGATTCATTGCTCGCCTTCATCCGCATAAAAATCATCCGTACCGTTTGCTGCTGATTTAGGTCGCAGAACTCATAAAAATGTCGACCATGTACCTCCTGCGAACTCAAGCCGGATAACTTCTCCGCCGCCGAATTCCAAGTCAAAATCCGGCCATCAATATCGGTGGAAAGCACAATATCACTGGCGCTTTCGACCACAGAAGCCAAATGCCGCTCAACCCGCCGTACTTCTTCAGAAAGCCGCACTTGTTCGGTGACATCTTCCATCAGCAACATAATTTGATTGGTGGGAATCGGCAAAATCGAATAGTAATAAATCCGAATCGGTACCCCCGGCGCACGATAAGTCATTTTTTGGCCGTTGATCGGCTGTCGATTACGGAACACATTACGGATTCGGTCTTCAATACCGGTGTTTTCTAAAATCACCGGCGGGAATACATCTGACAACGCTCGGCCGACGGTATCAGCTTTGCTGCGTTGGCTTTTTAGTAGGAAATTACGATTGACTGATACGACGTGGAGTTTGTCATCGACCATTAAGACTGAAGAAGGAATCGCATCTAACAACATGTCGTACAACAACTCGAAATGATCAGTGCTGGTTTTTTTTAGTAATTTATTGGTCATAGTTATGATGTTAAAGGCGCTATTAATCCGGCGGAAGTTACTAACCAGCTAAGGATTTTCCGTTCGTCCTGAACCCCGTCGAAGGATGAATGGAAAATCCGAATCGTACGCCAACCATCGCCGATCATGCTTCGAATCTCAGCACGAACGGCTTAGGTGACAAGCAAGATTTATAAGTTTGATGGCATTAATAATTAATTTTCATGAAGCGCTATCGGCACTTAATGAACAAAGCTATAAACCGGCCAAGGCCCACTAACAACCCCATCTTTATCAACATCCCCCAACACTTGCCGAAACAGGCCTAAGTTCGATCTCGGCACCAAATAACTCAGTAAATAACTCTGATAGCCATTAAATACATCAATCACCAAATTCTGCTGCCGATACAAACCCGCTAAAGCCTTATTCATCTCGCTCACCTGCTGCTCAATAAACTCCGGCACGCTATAAGCCTGTTTCCTCGCTTGCAAATAAGCCAAGCCACTCAGCGCAGAACGATCCGACGGCATCAACTCACTCAACAAACGCACGCCCATCTCTTCACAATCCGCCAATTCAACCAACATCCCTTGGTAATCAATTTGATGCGCCAGCAAATACTCGATAACGGCAGCCTCATCAATCAAAACACTGCCGTAACGAATCGGGATTAAGGTGGTTTGCTGATGCCATTGCTGAATTTGCTGGCCATAAGCCAAAACCTCAGCACTATCACGACTAATGCTGTGATTAATCGTCTTAACCAGTGCCGCTAAACCCGCCGCTTTAATCACGGCAAACTCAGGCGCAACATCAACCACGGCTTGCTCGGCAATCACCCCATAAACTAACAACATCAATCCACAAAACTGTAAGCAGCCCAAGGGCCGGTGACGCGAAACTGAAAGCCATAGGGCTGATAGTGCTGGCTAAACAAAGCAATCTGTAACTCAAAAGCTGGCAAATGCTCTTTCACCAGCAAAAACGCCCAATTCAACACTTTGTCATCGCCCAGCTTTCGCTGCCGCGCATCACGCGCCAAGGGCTTGAGCATTTGCCACTGTGCCGCCAAACACTCGGCTAACCAATCATTTAATTGCCCCAGCAAATGACGGCGCAGTTTCTGTTCTTCTAAATGCCGCCTGCCCAGCGTTTCCGGTAAGCTGAATCGACCATTAGCTAAACCCTCTGCTAATAAAACCTCAACCGCTTGCTGCCTGTCTAAACTGGCTTCCAGCGCCCATTCCTGACAACCGGCAATCTGCTCAAGCTTGCTTAACACCTGTTCCGCTCGTTCCAACATGGTTTGTTGCAAAGCCTCAAAACTGGAAAACAAAGTACCAAACGGCAAAGGATAAACAGCACCTTGCTGACTGAATTTTTCAATCACCCAACCATGCCGACAAATTCTTGCTGTCAGCCATTCGACGTTTTGCAAATTCAGCTCGCCTAACTCGCCAGTAAACTCAGCGACATCAACCAAACTAATCATCGCGCTAAACCCCGCATACTGATAAATCATCACTGCTTCGTCAGACAAACTCGAATCGGACAAAGTAAAGCCATACAAATAAATCGCTTGCTCGGCATTGAGCATCATTGGTAATACTCGTCGGCAAACATTTCGGTAATCACTCGATCAAAATCGGCTTGCTCAACCAACACGGTTTGCGCTTGTGGCAAGGCACTATCCTCGCTTTGTTGCACAGCTCGCCGCAGCGCCATCAAGGCAGCACGATTACAAACCGCCGCTAATTCGGCACCGCTAGCTTGGGCACAACGACTGGCAATGGCTTCAACATCAATCGCCGCTGCCAAAGGTTTATTGCGTAAATGCACCGCCAAAATCTGCTGTTTAGCTGCTTCATCCGGCAAGCCCAGTTCAACAATGTCATCGAAACGTCCGGGGCGGAGCATGGCTGGATCAATCAAATCCACCCGATTGGTGGCACCTAATACAAACACCCCTTTCAGCTCTTCAAGGCCATCCATTTCGGACAAAAACTGACTTAACACCCGCTCGGCAACATGAGAATCGGTAGCACCTTCGCCGCGTGACGGCACCACCGAATCGACTTCGTCCAAAAAAATAATGCACGGTGAGGCTTGGCGGGCTTTATGAAACAACTCGCGCACCCCTTGTTCGGAATCACCGACATAACGCGACATTAAGGCAGGACCTTTGACCGAAATCACATTAACCCCACTTTCATTCGCCACCGCTTTCGCAATCAAGGTTTTACCAACCCCGGGCGGCCCAACCAATAACAAGCCTTTAGGCGGCTTAACCCCTGCCTGTTGATACAACTCGGGGTATTTAATCGGCCATTGCACCGACTCAATCAATCGCTGGCGAATGCTATCCATACCGCCAACATCCTCCCATCGCACATCAGGAATATCGACAAACATTTCACGAATCGCAGAAGGCGACACTTCACACAAGGCCGCACGAAAATCATCCAGCGTCACAGTTAATTCGGCCAATCGCTGATAAGGCAAATCGGCGCTATTAAAATCAATTTCCGGCAATAAACGCCGCAAAGCACTCATCGCCGCTTCACGACACAAAGCTTCCAAGTCGGCACCGACAAAACCGTGAGTCACATCGGCCAATAAATTCAAATCGACGTCGACATTCAACGGCATGCCGGTGCTGTGAATTTCGATAATTTCACGTCGGCCTTCGCGATCTGGAATCGGGATATTAATCTCGCGATCAAATCGACCTGGCCGCCGCAAAGCCGGATCAATCGCATTCGGCAAATTAGTCGCGGCAATCACGATCACCTTGCCCCGCCCTTTCAAGCCATCCATCAAAGCCAATAATTGCGCCACCACCCGCTTTTCGACATCGCCCACCACTTTGTCACGGTGCGGCGCTATCGAATCAATTTCATCGAGGAAAATAATGCTCGGGCCTTTGCGCCCTGCTTCGTCAAAGATTTTGCGTAAATGCGCTTCGCTTTCACCGTAGAACTTATGAACGATTTCAGGGCCGCTGATGCTAAAAAATTGGGCATCGGTTTCTTGGGCGATGATGCGAGCGATCAAGGTTTTTCCATGCACCCCAGCAGGGCGTCAGCACCACTTTGGTGTAAACCCTTTTTGTATACAAACCAAAGTCGAGCAC